>JBEQAM010000057.1:0-9329 GCA_041640375.1 Rehaibacterium sp.
GCGTTGCGATGCGATGCTGGCACTGGCGCAGCGAATGCAGCAGGGTGAAGGAGAAGCAGGGGCGGTAGGCTTCGCCGCTGCCGGGAGTGGTGTGATGCATGTACAGCCAATCCGCACCGGCTTCGCCCTCATGGCGGACCAGGGGAATGGGGTGGCTCCGATCGACGGCGTGCAGGTTCATGGTGCGCTCCTGTGGACAACGGTGGGAGGGTTGCCGCCTGGAGGCGCGTTGGCGTGGGCTCTGCGCACAGGCGCCGTTCGAGTCTACGCCACTGAACCACAAGCCGTTTTTCCGTCCGGGATGGCCATTCGAGCTGCCCGGGCAGGGGCTGTGCTTGACCTGCCCCGGCGAACGCGGGAGAACTGTCGCCGTGCCCGCCAGCGCATCCGCATGCGAGGAACGCCATGGCCCGTCTCCAGAACCGTCCGGGAGTCCGAAAGTCGCGCAGCGCGCTCAGGGCGGGGCTGCGCATCAGCACGCCGGTGAAGGACTGGGAGAGCGAAGTGCTGGACATCTCGCTGAGCGGCATGCGGATCGAGCGCCCGCCGGACTTCGATCTGGGGGTGGGACAGCGTGTCGAGGCCGAACTGCGCACGAAGGAATTCGCTGCCGCAATATCGCTGCGCGCGCGCGTGGTGCGCGTCGGTGACGGCGACATGGCGCTGCGGTTCGACACCGTCAGCCCGCCGCTGGAAGCCGAGTTGCGCGAACTGATCGGCCGCTGCGGTCGGCTGCGCGACGACTTCGATTGAGTGGCGTGGGCCGGGAAGGATCCCCGGCACCGGGCCTCAGGCCGCCTGACTCTCGGGCTTGGCCGAGTCGCGTAGCTCGCGGCGCAGGATCTTGCCCACGTTCGACTTGGGCAGCTCGCTGCGGAACTCGACGTATTTGGGCTGCTTGTAGCCGGTCAGGTTCTCGCGGCAGTAGGCCTTCACCTGCTCGGCGGTGAGCGCGGGATCCTTCTTCACGATCACGACCTTCACCACCTCGCCGGCCTTGTCGTCCGGCACGCCGACGGCGGCCACTTCGAGTACGCCCGGCATCTGCGCGATCACGTCCTCGATCTCGTTCGGATACACGTTGAAGCCGGAAACGAGAATCATGTCCTTCTTGCGGTCGACGATATAGAAGTAGCCCTTTTCGTCCATCCTCGCCATGTCGCCGGTATGCAGCCAGCCGTCCTGGTCGATCGCCTTGGCAGTTTCCTCCGGGCGGTTCCAGTACCCGGCCATGACCTGCGGGCCGCGGATGCACAGTTCGCCGACCTCGCCGACCGGCAGCATCCGGCCTGCGTCGTCCTTGATGCAGGCATCGGTGGAGGGAATCGGCAGGCCGATGGCTCCGTTGTAGTCGGCCAGATCCATCGGATTGATGCACGCGGCGGGCGAAGTCTCGGTCAGCCCATAGGCCTCGACCAGGGTGACGCCAGTGACCTTTTTCCAACGCTCTGCCACCGCGCGCTGGACGGCCATACCGCCGCCGAGCGCCAGATGCAGGCGCGAGAAGTCGCACTTGTCGAAGCCGGGCGTGTTGAGCAGGCCGTTGAACAAGGTGTTCACGCCGGTGATGGCCGTGAAGCGGATGCCCTGCAGCGTCTTCACGAAGCCGGGCATGTCGCGCGGGTTGGTGATCAGGTGGTTGAGGCCACCGAACTTCATGAACACCAGGCAATTGGCGGTCAGCGCGAAGATGTGATACAGCGGCAGCGCGGTGATGATCTCTTCTTCGCCCAGCTTGACCCCGGCGCCCAGCCAGGCCGAGGCCTGCTGCATGTTGGCGACCAGATTGCGGTGCGTCAGCATCGCACCCTTCGCCACGCCGGTGGTGCCTCCGGTGTATTGCAGGAAGGCGATGTCCGATGGCTCGATCTCGATCGCCGGCAGGCGGTGCTTCGCGCCGAGCTGAAGTGTCTGGGTGAAGCGCAGGGCGCCGGGCAGTGTGAAGTCGGGCACCGCCTTCTTGATGTACTTGAGCACGAAGTTGACCAGCGGGCCTTTGGGGAAGCCGAGCAGGTCGCCGACGCCGGTCGTGACGACCTGCTTGACCTGGGTATCCGGAAGCACCTGCTCGACGACATGCGCGAAGTTGTCGAGCACGACGATGGCCGCGGCACCAGAGTCGACCAGCTGGTGCTTGAGCTCGCGCGCGGTATACATCGGGTTGGTATTGACCACCGTCAGGCCGGCGCGCAGCACCCCGAAGATGGCGATCGGGTACTGCAGGATGTTCGGCATCATCAGGGCGACACGGTCGCCCTTCTTGAGCTTGAGTTCGTGGATCAGATAGGCGGCGAAATCGGCACTCATACGGTCGAGATCGCCGTAGGTGATGCGTCGCCCCATGTTGGCGAAGGCGGGCCTGTCGCGATAGCGTGAGCAGGCTTCCTCGAACACCGCCACGATCGAGCGGTACGCGTCGACATCCACCTCCGCCGGCACGCCGGGCGGATAACTGCTCAGCCAGGGCCGATCCGTGCTCATGCCTGTTCCCTCCGTCTCCCGTTTCTCGCGCCGCGTGGCGCAAGGCGCTCGCGGTCTCGTGTTGTCCGTGCTTCACCGGATTGGACCACAGCCCCCCCATGCCGGCAAGGCGTTGCGGATCGTGGCGATGCTGTCGTGCGTGCTGCTGGTGGCAGCGTGCGCGAAGAGCGAGCCGGAAGTCATGCTGCGGGAGACGCTTGCTGCGATGCAGCACGCCATCGAGTCGCGCGACGCTGCCGCACTGATGCGGCCGGTGGCCGAGGACTTCGTCGGCAGCGGTGGATTGGACCGCGACGGCCTGCAGCGACTGGCGCGCCTGCAGTTCCTGCGTCACGCCAGCATCGGTGCGCGCCTGGGGCCGCTCGACGTCGAATTGTTCGGGGATCGGGCACGGGTGCGCTTCACCGCCGCGCTGACCGGCGGGGCCGGTGGCCTGTTGCCGGAGACCGGGCAGGTCTACGAGGTCGACACCGGCTGGCGGCTCGACGATGGCCAGTGGCGTCTGGTCAGCGCGGCCTGGCAACCGAGACTCTAGCGGCGTGTGCCGCGACCGTGATCCGGTCAGGGATCCCGATCGCGGCACCCGCCGCGCCTGAGAGCGGCCGGGCTTCCGCCCCGTCCGTGGTGGCTTACGCGGCTTTCGCCGACGCGAGCTGGCGCAGGACGTAGTGCAGGATGCCGCCGTGGCGGGCGAAGCGGCGCGCTTGCGAACCACCGGTTCGCGCGCCGCTGAGCGCCCGAGCGCTGTGCGCGAGGGCCGGGCTTCCGCCCCGTCCGTGGTGGCTTACGCGGCTTTCGCCGACGCGAGCTGGCGCAGGACGTAGTGCAGGATGCCGCCGTGGCGGAAGTACTCGATTTCCTTCGGCGTCAACAACAGCACCTTCACCTCGAACGTCGTCCGCTGGCCGTCCCGCTCGGCGACGACCCGAGCCGTCTTCGCCGCACCGTCGTCCAGGCCTTCGATCGAGAACACCTCGTCGCCCTTCAGGCCCAGGCTCTGCGCGTTCTCGCCGTCCATGAACTGCAGCGGCAACACCCCCATGCCCACCAGGTTGGAGCGGTGGATGCGCTCGAAGCTCTCGGCGATCACCGCCTTCACGCCGAGCAGCATGGTGCCCTTGGCCGCCCAGTCGCGTGAGGAGCCGGTGCCATACTCCTTGCCGGCGATGACGATCAGCGGCACGCCCTCGGCCTTGTACTTCATGGCCGCATCGTAGATGGGCATTTCCTCACGGGACGGAAAGTGCAGGGTGTAGCCGCCCTCCTTGCCGCCGAGCATCAGGTTCCGGATGCGGATGTTGGCGAAGGTGCCGCGTACCATCACGTCGTCATTGCCGCGCCGGCTGCCGTAGGAGTTGAAATCGGCCGGCTGCACGCCGCGTTCGATCAGGTAGCGACCGGCGGGCGAATCCTTCTTGATGTTGCCGGCCGGGGAGATGTGGTCGGTGGTGATCGAGTCGCCGAACAGGCCGAGCACCCGGGCGCCGCGGATGTCTTCGATGCGGCCGACCTGCATGGTCATGCCCTCGAAGTAGGGTGGGTGCTTGATGTAGGTGGAACGCTCGTCCCAGGCATAGCTCTCGCCTTCCGGCGATTCGATGCGGTTCCAGTGGCTGTCGCCCTTGAACACGTCGGCGTAGTTCCTGGCGAACAGTTCGGGGCCGACGGTGCGGGCGATGGTGTCGCCGATCTCGCGGTTGCTCGGCCAGATGTCCTTGAGATAGACCTCGTTGCCGTCCCGGTCCTTGCCGAGCGGCTCGCGGGTCAGGTCGATATCGGCGGTGCCGGCGATCGCGTAGGCGACCACCAGCGGCGGCGAGGCCAGATAGTTCATCTTGACTTCGGGATGCACGCGGCCCTCGAAGTTGCGGTTGCCCGACAGGACCGAAGCGACCACCAGGTCGCCCTCGGCGATCGCCGCGCTGACTGCCGGCGGCAGCGGGCCGGAGTTGCCGATGCAGGTGGTGCAGCCGTAGCCGACCAGATGGAAGCCGAGCGCCTCCAGATCGTCCAGCACGCCGGCCTTGCGCAGGTAGTCGGTGACCACCAGTGAGCCGGGCGCCAGCGAGGTCTTGACCCAGGGTTTGACCGTGAGCCCGCGCTCGACCGCGTTGCGCGCCAGCAGGCCGGCGCCGAGCATGACCGCCGGATTGGAGGTGTTGGTGCAGGAGGTGATCGCCGCGATCACCACCGCGCCGTCGCGCAGTTCGACCGTCTCGCCGTCGAGCTGCAGCCGGGCCACGCCCTTGCCGTGCACGTTGCCGACTGCCGCGCCGCCGCCGCCTTCGGCGATCAGTCGCGACTCCTCGCCGCCCTTGTTGTCGCGGGCGGCGGTGAGTGGGCCCAGATTGTCGCGGAAGTTCTGCTTGACTCCGGACAGCAGCACGCGGTCCTGGGGCCGCTTCGGGCCGGCCAGGGACGGTTGCACCTCGCCGAGGTCGAGCGTCAGCACCGCGCTGTACTCGGCTTCACCGGCGCCGCGCCACAGCCCCTGCGCCTTGGCGTAGGCCTCGACCAGGGCGATCTGTTCTTCGCTGCGGCCGGACAGGCGCAGGTACCCCAGCGCCTCGTCGTCGATCGGGAAGATGCCGCAGGTGGCGCCGTACTCGGGCGCCATGTTGGCGATGGTGGCGCGGTCGGCCAGCGGCAGGTGGTCCAGGCCGTCACCGAAGAATTCGACGAACTTCCCCACCACGCCGTGCTGGCGCAGCATCTGGGTCACGGTGAGCACCAGGTCGGTCGCGGTGGTGCCTTCGGGCAGCCGGCCGGTGAGCCGGAAGCCGACTACCTGCGGGATCAGCATCGAGCTCGGCTGACCGAGCATCGCGGCTTCCGCCTCGATGCCCCCGACGCCCCAGCCGAGCACGCCGATGCCGTTGATCATGGTGGTGTGCGAGTCGGTGCCGAACACGGTGTCGGGAAAGGCCTGCAGCTCGCCGTCGACCTCGCGGGTCATCACCACGCGGGCCAGGTGCTCGAGGTTGACCTGGTGGACGATGCCGGTACGCGGCGGCACCACCTTGAAATTGTCGAAGGCCTTCTGTCCCCAGCGCAGGAAGCTGTAGCGCTCACGGTTGCGCTCGAACTCGATCTTCGCGTTGAGGTCCAGCGCCTCGGGCTTGCCGAACACGTCGACCTGCACGGAATGGTCGATCACCAGTTCGGACGGGATCAGCGGATTGATCCGCCTGGGATCGCCGCCGAGCCGCTTCACCGCATCGCGCATGGCGGCCAGGTCGACCACGCAGGGCACGCCGGTGAAGTCCTGCAGCACCACCCGGGCCGGCATGAAGGCGATCTCGGTATCCGGCTCCTTGCGGGCATCCCAGGTGGCGACCGCCTCGATGGAAGCGCGCGTGACGCTGACCCCGTCCTCGTGGCGCAACAGGTTCTCCAGCAGGATCTTCAGCGAGTAGGGCAGGCGCGTGAGGTCGAAGCGCTCCCCCAGTTTCGCCAGACTGCGGATGGCGTAGGTCTTGCCGTTGACATCCAGTGTGTCACGGGTGGCGAAGGAATCGCTCATCGGGGCTCTCCTTGGACGGGTGGCGGGCGCAGGGCCCATTGTGGCGCGGATTCGGCCGTAGGTAGGTATGGGGGCTCGGGTATGAAAACAAAAGTATGCGATAATCATGCATACCGAAACCCCGGGCCGAGCCCATGGAAGCCACCGTCGCCGAACGCGGCCAGATCACCCTGCCCAAGCCCGTGCGCGATGCGCTGGGCCTGACCAAGGGCACCATCCTCAAGGTCGAGTTGGAGGGCAGCCGCATCGTCCTGCGCAAGTCGGTGGACGATGCAGTCTCCCGCGCCCGCGGCCGTTTCAAGCTCGATGGCTTCGAGTCCACCGACGAGGCCATGCGCGCAGTCCGCGGCCGGGCCCCCGGCGATCCGCTGAAGTCCTGATCGCCGCGTGATCGCCATCGACTCCCCCGTCCTGATCGACCTGCTGGCCGATGGCCCGCATGCCGACGCGGCCGAAGCCTGTCTGCGCCGCTGTCTGAGCGCCGGGCCGGTGGTGATCTGCGACGTGGCGCTGGCCGAGGTCTGCGCCGCGCTGCAGGACGGCGCCGAGGCGCTGGCGGTGCTGGAGGAGATGAGCATCCGCTTTAGTCCGCTGGAGGCCAAGTCGGCCCTGCGCGCCGGCGAGATGCAGCGGCGCTTCCGCCAGCGCGGCGGCGGGGGCAGGGCGGTGCCGGACTTTCTGATCGGCGCCCATGCGCTGCTCCAGTGCAACGGGCTGATCACCCGCGACGATGTGTTCTTCCGCAGTTACTTCAAGGGTCTCAAGCTGATCGTACCGTCGGCCTGAGTCCATTTCTTCCCCAGGTACGCCCGTTCTTCCGGAGTTCTTGCAGATGCTCGCAGCCTACCGCCAACACGTCGCCGAACGCGCCGCGCTCGGCATCCCGCCGCTGCCGCTCACCGCGCAGCAGACCGCCGAGGTCATCGAGCTGCTGAAGAACCCACCGGTCGGCGAGGAGGCGTTCCTGCTCGACCTGATCACGAACCGCGTCCCGGCCGGCGTGGACGACGCCGCCAAGGTCAAGGCGTCCTGGTTGGCCGCCATCGCCTTTGGCAGCGAAAGCTGCCCGCTGATCTCGCGTGAGCGCGCCACCGAGCTGCTCGGCACCATGCTGGGCGGCTACAACATCCATCCGCTGGTGGAGTTGCTCGACGACGCCACGCTCGGCGCGATCGCCGCCGATGCGCTCAAGCACACCCTGCTGATGTTCGACGCCTTCCACGACGTCAAGGACAAGGCCGACAAGGGCAACGCCCACGCCCGGGAGGTGCTGCGGAGCTGGGCCGAGGCCGAATGGTTCACCAGCCGGCCGGAGGTGCCCGAGTCGCTGACCGTCACCGTGTTCAAGGTGCCGGGCGAGACCAATACCGACGACCTGTCGCCGGCGCCGGACGCCACCACCCGCCCGGACATTCCGTTGCATGCGCTGGCGATGCTCAAGAACAGGCGCGAGGGCGCGCCGTTCGAGCCGGAGGAGGACGGCAAGCGCGGTCCGATCCAGCTCATCCGGCAGCTCAAGGACAAAGGGCATCCGGTCGCCTACGTCGGCGACGTGGTCGGCACCGGTTCCTCGCGCAAGTCGGCGACCAACAGCGTGCTGTGGTGGACCGGCGAGGACATCCCGTTCATTCCCAACAAGCGCTTCGGCGGCGTCTGCCTGGGCGGCAAGATCGCTCCGATCTTCTACAACACCATGGAAGACGCCGGCGCACTGCCGATCGAACTGGACGTGTCGCAGATGGACATGGGCGACGTGATCGAGTTGCGTCCGTACGAGGGCAAGGCGCTGAAGAACGGCGCGGTGATTGCCGAGTTCTCACTCAAGTCCGAGGTGCTGCTGGACGAGGTGCGCGCCGGCGGTCGCATCCCGCTGATCATCGGCCGCGGCCTCACCGCCAAGGCGCGCGAGGCGCTGGGCCTGCCGCCGTCGACGCTGTTCCGCCTGCCGAAGAACCCGGCCGATACCGGCAAGGGCTACACACTGGCGCAGAAGATGGTCGGCCGCGCCTGCGGCCTGCCGGAGGGCAAGGGCATCCGCCCGGGCACCTACTGCGAGCCGAAGATGACCTCGGTGGGCTCGCAGGACACCACCGGCCCGATGACCCGCGACGAGCTCAAGGATCTGGCCTGCCTGGGCTTCTCGGCCGACCTGGTGATGCAGAGCTTCTGCCACACCGCCGCGTACCCCAAGCCGGTGGACGTGAAGACCCACCACACCCTGCCGGAGTTCATCTCCACCCGCGGCGGGATCTCGCTGCGTCCAGGCGACGGCGTGATCCATTCCTGGCTCAACCGCATGCTGCTGCCCGACACCGTCGGCACCGGCGGCGACTCGCACACCCGGTTTCCGATCGGCATTTCCTTCCCGGCCGGCTCGGGTCTGGTCGCCTTCGCCGCCGCCACCGGCGTGATGCCGCTGGACATGCCCGAGTCGGTGCTGGTGCGCTTCAAGGGCAAGCTGCAGCCGGGCGTGACCCTGCGTGACCTGGTCAACGCGATCCCCCTGTATGCGATCAGGCAGGGCCTGCTGACCGTCGCCAAGCAGGGCAAGAAGAACGTCTTCTCCGGCCGCATCCTGGAGATCGAGGGCCTGCCGGACCTGAAGGTCGAACAGGCCTTCGAGCTGTCCGACGCCTCCGCCGAGCGCTCGGCGGCCGCCTGCACCGTGCGACTGAACAAGGAGCCGGTCATCGAGTACCTCAACAGCAACATCACGCTGCTCAAGTGGATGATCGCCGAGGGCTACAAGGATGCCCGCTCGCTGGCCCGCCGCATCGCCAAGATGGAGGAATGGCTGGCCAACCCGCAGTTGCTCGAGCCGGATGCCGACGCCGAGTACGCTGCCGTGATCGAAATCGATCTCGACGAAATCGTCGAGCCGATCGTCGCCTGCCCGAACGATCCGGACGACGTGAAGACGCTTTCCGATGTCGCCGGTGCCAAGATCGACGAGGTCTTCATCGGTTCGTGCATGACCAACATCGGCCACTTCCGTGCCGCCGCCAAGCTGCTGGAAGGCAAGCGCGACATCCCGACCCGCCTGTGGGTCGCGCCGCCGACCAGGATGGACGCCTCGGAGCTGACCAAGGAAGGCCACTACGGCACGTTCGGGACGGCCGGCGCGCGCATGGAGATGCCGGGCTGCTCGCTGTGCATGGGCAATCAGGCGCAGGCGCGCGAGGGGGCCACGGTGTTCTCGACCTCGACCCGCAACTTCCCCAACCGGCTGGGCCGCAACACCAACGTGTACCTGGGCTCGGCGGAGCTGGCGGCGGTCTGCTCGCGCCTGGGCCGCATCCCGACCCGCGAGGAGTACCTGGCCGAC
>JBEQAM010000058.1:0-9116 GCA_041640375.1 Rehaibacterium sp.
CGAAGCCGGCGCCACGCCGCGCCTGCTCGGCCTGCTGGCCTTCGCCGACCGCCCGCACGCCGGCGCCCGTGCCGCGATCGCGCGCCTGCATCGGCTCGGCGTGCGCACGGTGATGCTGACCGGCGACAACCGTGGCGCGGCGGCGGCAGTCGCGCAGGCGCTCGGCATCGACGAAGTCCGCGCCGAGGTACTGCCGGCCGACAAGGCCGACACGGTGCGCGCGCTGCGCGGCGAGGGCCGGGTGGCGATGGTCGGCGACGGCATCAACGACGCGCCGGCGCTGGCCGCCGCCGATGTCGGCATCGCCATGGGCTCGGGCACCGATGTGGCGATGCATGCCGCCGGCATCACCCTGATGCGCCCCGATCCACGGCTGGTGGCCGACGCCATCGACGTGTCGCGACGCACCTACCGCAAGATCCGCCAGAACCTGTTCTGGGCCTTTGTCTACAATCTGGTCGGCATCCCACTCGCCGCCGCCGGCCTGCTCAGCCCGGTGATCGCCGGTGCGGCGATGGCCTTCTCCAGCGTCAGCGTGGTCGGCAACACCCTGCTGCTGCGCCGCTGGCGCGCATCCGCGTCGGATTGATCGACGGGAGGATCCCCCCATGCCCCGATACTCGCCCCGCCCCGAACTCGCCGACGCCAAGCGGCAGGGCCTGCACAACATCGGCGAGGCGGCCGCGCTCACCGGCGTCAGCGCCAAGATGATCCGCCACTACGAGGCGACCGGCCTGATGCCGGCGGCAGGCCGTACCTTCGCCGGCTACCGCCTGTACGGCGAGCGCGAACTGCATCGGCTGCGCTTCATCAAGCGCGCCCGTGGCCTGGGCTTCTCGATGAAGCAGATCCAGGCCCTGCTCGGCCTGTGGGACGACCCGCAGCGTACCAGCGCCGAGGTGAAGGCGCTGGCGAAGCAGCACATGGCCGAGCTGGAAGCCCGCATCGCCGAGCTGCAGGCGATCAAACGCACCTTGCAGAACCTCGCCCGCCATTGCCATGGCGACCATCGCCCGGACTGTCCGATCCTCGACGACCTCGCCGGCGGCGAGGCGCCATAGGCTCAGGCGCCGCTGCGGGCGAGCAGCGCCCGCGCGAAGTCTGGCAGTCCCTCCTCGATCTCGCCGGCCAGCGCCCGCATCACTTCCAACCACGCCGCGCGCCCGGCCGGATCGACGCGCGCCAGCGCGCGCATCAGCACCCGCCGCTGCAACGCGGCCACCCGCCTCTCCAGCGCCCGGCCTTCACCGGTGAGGTGCAGCGCCCGCTCGCGGCCGCTCTCGGCCGGCACCACGCTGCGGATCAGACCCGTCGCGGCCAGCTGCGACAACGGCCGGTGCAGCGCCTGCCGGCTGATGCCGAGCGCCGCCGCCAGTTCACCCACCCGCACGCCCGGCTCACGCGCCAGCACGAACAGCACGCGATGGTGCACCTGCCCCAGCCCGTACTCGGCCAGCACCGCATCGCGCTTCGCGGTGAAGCCGCGCCAGGCGAGGAAGAACAAGGCCAGCGGGTATCCCGGATCGTCGCTCTTCATGTCAACATTATTGATATGAATAGCCATCCTGTGCCAGCCGTATCGCCATCCGGCGACCGCCCCGCGTCGTACCGCCTGGACTTCGGCCACGCCCATACCCGCGCCACGCTGTTCCGCACCGGCCGCCCCGACGCGCCGGTCCTGCTGGTGGTGCCGGCCCTGGGCGTACCCGCACGCAGTTACCTGCGGCTGGCCGCGGCCGTGCAGGCGCAGGGGATGCACGCCCTGCTCGCCGACCTGCGCGGCATGGGCGACAGCTCGGTGCGCGCGCGACGTGGCGTGGACTGGGGCTATCTGGACCTGGTCGACGACGAACTGCGCGCGATGCATGCGCTCGCACGTGCCGAACTGCCGGACGCACCGCCCGTCCTGGTCGGCCATTCGCTCGGCGGCCACCTGGCGCTGCTGCACCAGGCCCGCCATCCCGACCAGCCGGTGACCGGCATCGCCCTGGTCGCCAGCGGCTCGCCCTGGCATCGCCACTTCGGCGCGTTGTCGCCGCTGTTGCGCGGCTTCGGCGCGCTCACCCGCGCCATGACGGAGCGGCTGGGGGTGTTCCGCGGCGACTGGCTCGGCTTCGGCGGCGCGCAGGGCGCCAGCCTGATGCGCGAATGGGCGGGATTCCTCGCGGCGGGCCGACTGGCGCCGCTGGGCGAGGAAGGCTGGGACCCGCACCCGGCGCTCGAACGGCTGCAGCGACCGATCTACGCGATCAGCATGCGCCGCGACCACTACGCCCCGCCGACTGCCACCGAGCACCTGGCCGGACTCACCGCCGGGCCGCTGGAACTGGTACGGCTGGAATCGGTCGCCGACGGCAAACCGCCCGGCCACTTCCTGTGGATGCGCCACCCCGAGCCGGTTGCACGGCTGCTGGCCAAACGCTTCGCGGCCGGTTGATCAGATCGTGAAGCGGTAGCTGAGCTTGACCAGGAACTGCTCCTCGTCGCGCAGCGAGAACGCCTCGCCCAGCAGCCGCCCCACCGATCGGCCGTCCTCGTCGAAGGCGAAGCCGCCACGGGCATAGACCACATACAGGTCCGACAGCGGCGCCAGCGCGTAGCGGTAACGCACCTGAAAGCCGAGGTTGCGGACACTGAAGTCGGGAATCGGCTCGTCCACACGCAGCGGCGAGCCATCGGCCGCCACATGCCAGGCTTGGCGCAGGCGGGCGTCGATGGCGATGGCTTCCAGCTTCAGCCGCAGTTCCTGCCGGTCGCCGACCTGCCACTGCATATTGGCGGAGAGGTTGGCCGCGTCGGAACGGAAACTGCCCAGCCGGCTGCCGCCGCGCCACAGCAGCCAGTCCGGCTGGTGGTGCAGCTGCAGGCCGACGCCGAGACTCAGGTCGTCGCTCAGGTGCAGGGTCGGCTCCATGTACAGCCGCAGGCCCATGCCCTTCGCGCCGTCCAGCCCTTCGGCGTTGCCGCGCAGGTTGCCGTACCAGGACCAGTGGCCGCGACGCGGCGCCGAGCGCTCGTAGAAGACCCAAAGCTTCTCCGGCACCCGCACCACGCCGTTGCCACGCAGGATCAGATCGTCCTTGCCCGCGCTCCAGCCGGCGATGTCGATGAACTCGCTGCCGCCATCGCGGCGCTCGCTCCTACGGGTAATGGCGAAAGCGTCGGCAATATACATGCCCTGATCGTTGCGCCGCTGCGACACGGCTCCACGCCACTCGTGCGAGGCATAGCGCGACCCGACCGGCAGGTCGGTGCGGCGCCGCGCCACTTCGTAGCGCAGGTAGTTGAAGTCGTTGCGGTCGAGATAACCGATGTCGTTGAGCTGCAGATCGTCGCTCAGGTGCAGGAAATGGAGCTGGTGACGCCAGCCGTTGCCGAAGTCCTGGTCGGCGCGCACCTGCAGGCCGCTGCCCTGGCTGCGCGCGCCGGCCTGACGCACACTCGACGCCACCGCCTGCGAGCGCACGATGATGCTGGCGTTCGGCGTCCACAGGTGATCGACCGAGTACACCGTCGCCTGCCGATCGAGGAAAGGCCGGTCGACGTGGGTCACCATGCCGCCCAGATCCTGCGGCCCGAAATCGCGGGTCGCACGCAGGGCATAGAACTCGCGCCCGGCCGCGCCGCCCTCGCTGGCGGCGAGCAGGCCGTAGCGGGTGTCGCCGAGGCTGCCGTTGAGCTTGACCGCCGCGCGCACGTCGCCGGGACCGCGGCCGTCGTCGGCCGGTCCACCGATGCGGCGGGTATAGAGCAGGCGGCTGTTGCTGACGCCGAACGGCACCTCGAACAGGCCCTGGTTCTCGGTGAAGAACGGCCGCTTGTCGCCGAAGAAGCTCTCCACCGCGCTGAAGTTGACCACCAGGCTGTCGCTCTCGACCTGGCCGAAGTCCGGGTTGAGCGTGGCGGCGAGCTGGAACTGGCCGTTGACCTTCCAGAACAGGTCGGCGCCCGCACTGCGGGCGGTATCGCCGCGCACGCGGTCGTGGGTCGCCGAAACGTAGGGCGTGACCGCCAGCAGCGCCTGGTGGTAATCGGGCACCTCGACGCGGGCGAAGCCGGACAGGAAACGCGGCTGGCTGAAGCTGATGCCCGGCCAGGCGACGCGCTCGCCGGTGCTGCCGACCACGCGGTCCAGGTACAGGCCGATGTGGCGGCGGCCATCCTGCGCCCGCCCCTGCGGCGCGATGTGCCAGGGGATCAGGAACTCGGCGCTCCAGCCATCCTCGTCCTCGGCGACCGCGTAGCGCCAGTCGCCGTCCCAGTCGCTGTTGAACTGGCGCTCGTTGGTCACCACCGCGTCGGCGATGCCGCCAGCGACCGTCACCATCACGTTGTAGCCGGTCCGCCCGTCGCCCTCGAAGTCCACCATCACGTTGACGCGATCGAGCTGCGCGTCCTGGTCGCGCCGCGTGCGCTGGCGCGTGCGCGGCACGTCCGCCGGCTGGGCGTTGCGGAACGCCACCGCCAGGCCTTTCGGCGTCGCCAGTACCCAGGCTTCGGTCGCCAGGGTCGCCGGCGCCCCGGTCAGCGGCTGCACCTGCACGAACTCGCGGATGTGCCGCGCGCCAGCCCACTCCTGGGCATCGATGCGACCGTCGATCTCGACGGCCTGCACGGGCGGCGCGGTACTGGCGAGGGCGAGCGCAAGCGCGGAGAAAAACAGCCGCATGTCGTTTCCGTGGACCGGGAGTGGACCGACCTTAGCGGCCGGGGGCCGCGCGGCCCCGGGCCTAAAGTCACGCCCGGGGTGACCCGTGTCGGATTTGCGGCACGGCGTTGCCCTGGCGCGAGGGATGCGCTGGATGGCGACGAGGGCCCCGCAGCCCTCAACGGCGCTTGGGCTGCAGCAGGGTTCCGGTACAGCAGGGCGCGCCGCACAGGCAGGCCCAGAGCTTCTTCAGCCGCGGCGTGTGCCGCTCGGCCAGGACGATGCCGTAGTTGTAGGTCAGCTCCTCGCCGGCACGGATGTCGCGGATGGTCTCGATGAACACGCGGTCGCGGCGACGGTCGCCGCCCGGATGCTCGACCAGCACCGCCTCGCAGTTCGGCGCGCAGCCGTGGTTGATCCAGCGGGCGTCGTTGCCGTCGACGTTGGCGTCGATCACGTACTCGTCGTTGAGCGTGAACAGGAAGGTGTGGCCGGTCTCGGCCTGGTCGCCATAGAGCTGGTCGGCCTCGGCATGGGTGCGCAGGCGGCCCTTGTACTCGATCAGGCGGGTACCGGCGGGCAGGTCGACGGCGGCGAACACACCGGTGCCGTGGATGGGCGAGCGGCGGGCGACGATCTTGCGGGGCATCGGCATTCCGGTGCGTGGACAAACGCGCATTGTCGCCCAGATCGCCTCCTCGGGACGACAAGGCGCCGCACCTGCCCCGTCCTGCCGGCACATTTGAGCGGCACGGAGCGAAAGAGTACAATTTCGGTACGGATTCAGCCCGGCCCGCCCGATGCTCCGCGTCACCAAGCTCACCGACTACGCGACGGTCGTGATGACCGTCCTCGCCAGCCAGCCCGACCGCGTCCATAGCGCGGCCGAGCTGGCCGAACGCGCGCATCTGGAGCTGCCGACCGTCAGCAAGCTGCTCAAGCCGCTCGCCCATGCCGGGCTGGTGGAAAGCTTTCGTGGCGTCAATGGCGGCTACCGGCTGGCACGCGCGGCCGAGGCCATCTCGCTGGCGGACATCGTCGAGGCGATGGAAGGCCCGATCGGCATGACCGAATGCAGCGTCCACGAGGGCCAGTGCGGCCTCGAGGACAACTGCGGCATCCGCGCCAACTGGCGGCGCATCAACGACGTGGTCGCCGAGGCCCTGCGCGCGGTGTCGCTGGCACAGATGCTGCTGCCGCCCCCCAGGCCCGGCCGCAACGACGGCAGCACCAAATCCATCCCCCTGCGGCTCGCCGCAGGCTGAACCAGCGCAGGCAGCCCATGGCCACCGAAAACCCCATCCTCGAAAACCGCGAGATCCACGAGCAGCTCGGGCGCCGCTACGCCGCCGGCTTCGTCACCGACATCGAGACCGACCGCCTGCCGCCCGGCCTGAACGAGGACGTGATCCGCTTCATCTCGGCGAAGAAGGACGAGCCGGAGTGGATGACCGAATGGCGCCTGAAGGCCTACCGCCACTGGCTGACCATGCCGATGCCGCAGTGGGCCAAGCTGAAGATCGCGCCGATCGACTTCCAGGCGATCAGCTACTGGGCCGCGCCCAAGGCCAAGTATCAGTCGCTGGATGAGGTGCCGCAGGAACTGCTCGACACCTACGACAGGCTCGGCGTGCCGCTGCACGAGCGGGCGCGCCTGGCCGGCGTGGCCGTCGACGCGGTATTCGACTCGGTCAGTGTCGGCACCACCTTCCAGAAGGAGCTGAAGGAGGCCGGCGTGATCTTCTGCTCGATCAGCGAGGCGATCCGTGAGCATCCCGAGCTGGTGCGCCAGTACCTCGGCTCGGTGGTGCCGACCGGCGACAACTTCTTTGCCGCACTCAACTCGGCAGTGTTCTCCGACGGCAGTTTCGTGTTCGTGCCCAAGGGGGTGCGCTGTCCGATGGAGCTCTCCACCTACTTCCGCATCAACGCCCGCGACACCGGCCAGTTCGAGCGCACGCTGATCGTCTGCGAGGACAAGGCCTATGTCTCCTACCTGGAGGGCTGCACCGCGCCGATGCGCGACGAGAACCAGCTGCACGCGGCGGTGGTCGAGCTGGTCGCGCTGGAAGACGCCGAGATCAAGTACTCGACGGTGCAGAACTGGTACCCCGGCGACGAGGAAGGCCGCGGCGGCATCTACAACTTCGTCACCAAGCGCGGCGAGTGCCGCGGCGCGCGCAGCAAGATTTCATGGACCCAGGTCGAGACCGGCTCGGCGATCACCTGGAAGTACCCGAGCTGCGTCCTCAAGGGCGACGACTCGGTCGGCGAGTTCTACTCGGTGGCGCTGACCCACCACCGCCAGCAGGCCGACACCGGCACCAAGATGATCCACCTCGGCCGCAACACCAAGTCGAAGATCGTCTCCAAGGGCATCAGCGCCGGTCGCGGCCAGAACACCTACCGCGGCCTGGTGAAGGTCGAGCGCAGCGCCGAGAACGCCCGCAACCACACCCAGTGCGACAGCCTGCTGATCGGCAAGACCTGCGGCGCGCACACCTTCCCCTACATCGAGGTCAAACACCCGACCGCCACCGTCGAGCACGAGGCCACCACCTCGAAGATCTCCGACGACCAGCTGTTCTACTGCCGCGCCCGCGGCATCGGCGAGGAGGACGCGGTGTCGATGATCGTCGACGGCTTCTGCAAGCAGGTGTTCCGCGAGCTGCCGATGGAGTTCGCGGTGGAGGCGAAGAAACTGCTGGAAGTTTCGCTGGAAGGCGCGGTCGGCTGACCTTGACGTAAACCGGTAACCGGTAGCCGGTAACCGGAAACACTCACCGCGACCGCGGTTGCTCTCCGGTTACCGGTTACCGATTACCTATTACCTGGTTCATTACCATGCTCAAAATCGACAACCTCCACGTCCGCGTCGGCGACAAGGACATCCTCAAGGGCCTCACGCTGGAAGTCCGGCCGGGCGAAGTGCACGCCATCATGGGCCCCAACGGCGCCGGCAAGTCCACGCTCGGCTACGTGCTGGCCGGGCGCGAGGGCTATGAGGTCACCGCCGGCGCGATCAGCTACGAAGGCAAGGACCTGCTCGCGCTGGAACCGGAGGCGCGCGCCGCCGAAGGCCTGTTCCTGGCCTTCCAGTATCCGGTCGAGATCCCGGGCGTGAACAACACCTACTTCCTGCGTGCCGCGCTCAACGCCCAGCGCAAATACCGCGGCGAGCCCGAGCTGGACTCGATGCAGTTCCTCAAGCGGGTGCGCGAGAAGCTTTCGGTGCTGCACATCAAGGACGAGCTGCTGCACCGCGCGGTCAACGAGGGTTTCAGCGGCGGCGAGAAGAAGCGCAACGAGATCTTCCAGCTCGCCGTGCTGGAACCGAAACTCGCCATCCTCGACGAAACCGACTCGGGGCTCGACATCGACGCGCTCAAGTTGGTCGCCGAGGGCGTCAACCTGATGCGCGACCCCAAGCGCGCCTTTCTCGTCATCACCCACTACCAGCGCCTGCTCGACTACATCAAGCCGGACGTGGTGCACGTGCTGGCCGACGGCCGCATCGTCGAGAGCGGCGGCCCGGAACTGGCGCTGGCGCTAGAGCAGCACGGCTACGCCTGGGTGAAGGATCGCATCGCGCCGGAGGCTTCGGCCTGAGATGGACACGCCCCTGCTCGCATCGCTGAAGTCGGGCTTCGACGCGCTGCCGCCCGCGCTGGTCGAGGCCGCCGCACTGGGCGAGTCGCGCCGTGCGGCGCTGGCTGCCGCGCTCGCCGATGGCCTCCCCGGCCCCCGCGCCGAGCGCTGGAAATACACCTCGCTGCGCGCCTTCCAGCGCCGCCGCTTCGCGCTGGCGCAGCCGGCGCCGGCGGTCGATCCGGCCACGATCGCCGACATCCCGGCGCCACGCGTGGTGTTCGTCAACGGCGTCTTCGATGCGGCGCTGTCGCGGCTCGACGGGCTGCCCGATGGCGTGTCGCTGCGCCCCTTGTCGAGCGCGCTGCTGTCCGGCGACGGGCGCGAGGTGAATTTCCTCGCTCGGCGTTTCGATGGCCCCGACGAAGTCTTCGCCCGGCTCAACGCCGCACTCGCCACCGATGGCGCGCTGCTGCGCGCCGAGCCGGACGTGCGCTGCGATGCCCCGATCCATCTGGTTTTCCTCGGCGCCAAAACCGATACCGACCAGGCCTGGCACCTGCGCCATCTGATCGAGCTGCGCGAGGGCGCGGCGCTGCGCGTGGTCGAGCACCATCGCGCGCTCGACGCTCACGCCCATCTCGGCAACGCCCTCGCCCACGTCCACCTCAAGCCCGGCGCATCGCTGCTGCACGCCCGTGTGCAGGACGAGGCCGACGGCGCCAGTCTGTTCGCACGCACCGATGCCGTGCTCGCCGCCGGCAGCGCCTATCGCCGGCTCGACCTGGAACTCGGCGCAGCGCTGTCGCGCCACGAGCTCAACGTCGCCCTGCAGGGCGAGGGCGCGGCGCTGCACTCCGGCGGCGTCCTGCTTGCCGCC
>JBEQAM010000059.1:0-5617 GCA_041640375.1 Rehaibacterium sp.
TGCACAGTGCTGTCGGCGGTGGTGACGATGCCGGCTTCACGCAGCTGCCAGAACAGCCGTGTCAGGCCGATCGAGATGCCGACGCCAGGCAGGTGCGATTTGGTGTAGTTGCCGGCCAGGTTCTCGTAGCGTCCGCCCGAGCAGATCGAACCGATCTGCGGGTAGTGGTCGAGCGTGGTCTCGTAGACGGTGCCGGTGTAGTAGTCCAGGCCGCGGGCGATCGACAGATTGATGGCGTAGTTCTTCTCCGGCACACCCAACGCACGGACGATTTCCAGCACCTCGCGCAGCTCGGCCACGCCGGCATTGAAGGTATCGCTGCCCTCGCCCAGCGCGGCGAGCTTGTCGAGCGCGTCCTGGTGGCCGGCCGAGCGGATCTTGACGAAGTCCATGATCCGCTGCGTCGCCTCGTCGCTCAGGCCGAACCCGGGGCCGGTGAGCGTCTCGAACACCGCCTCCGGGCCGCGCTTGTCGAGCTTGTCCACCTCGCGCAGCACCAGCATCTGACGCTCGCCGTCGGCGATGCCAAGCCCCTCGAAGAAGCCGCGCATCAGCTTGCGGTTGTTGAGCTGAATGGTGAACGGGCCGATATCCAGCTCCGAGAACACCGCATGGATCACCGCCGGCATCTCGGCGTCGTAACGGATCGACAGCCCGTCCTTGCCGATCACGTCGATGTCGCACTGATAGAACTCGCGAAAGCGCCCGCGCTGGGCGCGCTCGCCGCGGTACACGCGCTGCATCTGGTAGCGGCGGAACGGAAAGGCCAGTTCGTGCTCGTGCTCGGCGACGTAGCGCGCCAGCGGCACGGTCAGGTCGAAGCGCAGCGCCAGCTCGGGCAGGCCTCCGGCCGGTTTTTCCAGCGCACCGGTGGACTGCACGAAATAGACCTGGCGCTCGGTCTCGCCGCCGGTCTTGGTCAGCAGCACCTCGGACAGCTCCATCACCGGGGTTTCCACCGGCAGGAAGCCGAAGCGCTCGTAGTTGCGGCGGATCGTGTCCAGCATCCGCTGGAAGGCGATCTGGTCACGGGGCAGCAGCTCCATGACACCGGGCATGGTGCGGGGCTTGATCAAGGCCGGACTCCGGGAGTTCGCGAAGGCCGCATTCTACAGGCGCGGCACGGACCGGATGCGGCGGGCGAGCGCCGCTCTTGCCAGCCCCCGCAACCGCCCCTAAAATACGCGGCTCGAATGTCGGGGTGTAGCTCAGCCTGGTAGAGCGCTACGTTCGGGACGTAGAAGTCGCAGGTTCAAATCCTGTCTCCCCGACCACTATCCGCAAAAAGCCGGCGCACGCGCCGGCTTTTTTTTTCGGAGCCGCGTGATCGGCCTGCCGACCGCCTCATAGCGCCCGCAGGAAGCGCCCGAACTCCTCGGCGGCGAAGTCCACATGGCCCGCCAGCCGGTGCGAGTCGTCGACCAGCACCAGCCGGTCGCGCCGCGCCCGCGCCCAGCGCACCACGTCCATCGCCGGAATCAGCTCGTCGTCCCAGCCGTGCACGATGACGGTCGGCACCGCCGCAGCGTCGAAGCGGCGGCGGTAGCCCTCGATGCCGATCGGCGGCGCCATCAGGAACAGTCCGGCCACCGGCATCTCGCGCGACAGCAGGCAGGAAATGAACGCGCCCATGCTCGACCCGGCCAGTACCAGCGGCCGCGGCGCGGCCTCGGCGTGAGCACGCAGCAGCGCCAGACGGTCGTCGATGTCCTCGACCCGGCCGCGGGCGTCGATCGCGGTGTAGTCGGGGCGCTCGTGCGTCCAACCCAGACGTTCGGCGACCGCGGCCAGCGCGGCAACCTTGGTCGCCTCCGGGCCGGAGTTGAGGCCGTGCGAGAGGATGACGTGTCCTTTCATGCCGCTTCGTCGCGCGGGCATCGCGCCGGGCGACGCGGGAACGCCGGACGCGCTGCGGTGGGCGGAAACCGCGCCGATGTTAGCATGCGGACCATGCTGCCCGACCTGCCGCCGATGCCCGAGATCGACTACCGGCCGCTGCCCTACGAGGCGCGTCTCGGCACCCGCCCGCGCGAGGCGATCACGCGGGCCGTCATCCACTGCACCGAGACGCCCGACCTCGCCTCGGCGCGCCGCTTCGGCGAGAAGGTGCTGTACGACTCGGGCACTGGCAACAGCGGCCACTACTACATCGACCGCGACGGCAGCGTGCTGCTCTACGTGCAGCCCGAGCGCATCGCCCACCACGTCAGCGGCCACAATGCCGACTCGATCGGCATCGAGCTGGTCAACAGCGGCCGCTACCCGCACTGGCTGGATTCGCGCCATCAGGCCATGACCGAGCCCTATCCCGAGGCCCAGATCCAGGCCCTGATCGCCCTGCTTCGCCACCTCCGGCGCGAGCTGCCCAACCTGCGCCACATCGCCGGCCACGAGGACCTGGACACCCGCACCGTCCCTGCCAGCGACGACCCGAGCAAGACCGTCCCGCGCAAGCGCGACCCCGGCCCGCTGTTTCCGTGGGAGCGCGTGCTGCGCGAGACCGGGCTGGTGCGCATCGTCGCCGACTGATCCCACTGTCGCAGCCGTGGAAGGGGCGAGGGCGTGTCGCGTCGAGCGCGCCGCCGGCCCCGGCTATACTTCGCGCCCCGCGGAGGAACCCCATGACCCACCCCGTCGTCGCCGAACTGATCGACCTGCTCAAACTCGAGCGCCTGGAGGACAACCTCTTCCGCGGCCAGAGCCGCGATATCGGCACCAAGTACGTGTTCGGCGGGCAGGTACTCGGCCAGGCCGTCTCGGCCGCCCAGCAGACCACCGCGCCCAACCGCGAGGTGCACTCGCTTCACGCCTACTTCCTGCGCGCCGGCAACATCGACCACCCGATCGTCTACGACGTCGACCGCGCCCGCGACGGCAAGAGCTTTTCGGTGCGCCGGGTCACGGCCATCCAGCACGGCCAGCCGATCTTCGTGCTGGCAGCCAGCTTCCACGCACCCGAACCGGGCGCCGAGCACCAGCTCTCGATGCCCGAAGTGCCACCGCCCGAGGACCTGCCGCCACCCGAGCCGATCGACGCCGAGACCCTCGCCGCCCTGCCACCGAAGATGCAGCGCTGGCTGACCCGCCAGGGCCCGTTCGAGCTGCGCCACGTCTACCCGCGCAACGAGCTCAAGCCGACCAAGCGCCCGCCCTACCAGCAGGTGTGGTTCCGCCTGATCGACCGCATCGGCGACGACGCCGCGCTGCACCGCGCGATGCTCGCCTACGCCTCCGACTTTCACCTGATCGGTACGGCCACCTTTCCGCACGCGATCAGCTACTACCAGCCGAACGTGCAGATGGCCTCGCTGGACCACGCGATGTGGTTCCATCGCCCCTTCCGCGTGGACGAATGGCTGCTGTACGCCTGCGACAGCCCGACCGCCCAGGGCGCGCGCGGACTGGCGCGCGGCCTGGTCTACGACCGGAACGGCCGGCTGGTCGCCAGCACTGCCCAGGAAGGCCTGATCCGCGTGCTGCCGGCCCGGCAGGAGTAGAATGGCGGCATGCGCCAGATCTTCACCTCACCGCGGCTGGAGAACGTCGAAGGGGTCGCCCGCCTGCTCAACGAGCATGGCATCGAGACCCACATCTCCTCGCCGCGCAGCTACAAGGGCAACCGCCGCGGCAACTTCAGCTACACCGCCCTGGCCCGCGGTCAGGGTGGCCCGCAGGCGGCGGTATGGATCGTCCGCGCCGAGGACCAGACCCGCGCCCGGCAGATCCTGCGCGAAGCCAACCTGATGGAGTCCGATCGCCCGACCTACCTGCCCGGCGCCTACCTCCAGCCCGAGCAGCCGGCGATCCGGCCGCGCGCCAACACCGCCCTGCGCATCCGCCTGTTCCTGCTCGGCATCATCGGCGCGATGGCGGCGGCGATGTTCTTCCGCATGCTGGCCGGCTGAGAGCGCCTCGGCTCTCTCCCCCGCCGCCCCGAGCCGCGACGGGAAATGCGGAGCCCCGTAGCGTGCGCTCTGCGCACCGCCGCGCCGGCACTCGACCTCGCACGCCGGTTCGTGCGCGGAGCGCACGCTACGCAGGGCGGCCGCTCGTTCGGCTACCCCATCCGGCACTGCATCGGGCACGCCACCGGCCACTCCATCGGCCACTCGATCGCGCACCTCGCGGCCTGCACGCCCGGCCATCCATCGGCACGCGGCGCTCATCCCGCCTGTGGTCTAATCACGGGTCGCTCCACACCCGGGAATTCCGATGGCCTTCCGCCCGACCACCCTCGCTGCCGGCGCGCTCGCGCTGACCCTGTCCGCCGCCGCGCTGCAGCCCGCACCGGCCCGCGCCGACGATGCCGCCGCGTCCGACAAGATCTTCAACCTCCCCTACCTGATGCGCGAGCTCGACAACGGCCTGCGCGTGGTGATCGTGCCCACCGATACGCCCGGCACGGTGTCGATCCAGATCCCGGTGCAGACCGGCTCGCGCAACGAGGTGGAGAAGGGCAAGTCCGGCTTCGCTCACTTCTTCGAGCACATGATGTTCCGCGGCACGCCGAACTATCCGGCCGAGGCCTACCAGGCCGTCATCAAGAACGCCGGCGGCGATCAGAACGCCTACACGTCCTCGGACCTGACCAACTACTACATCAACTTCACCACCGACGACCTCGAAAAGATCATCGAGGTCGAGGCCGACCGCTTCCAGCACCTGGCGTATACCGAGGAGCAGTTCCGCACCGAGGCGCTGGCGGTCAAGGGCGAGTACCTCAAGAACTACTCCAACCCGCTGCTCAAGGGCTTCGAGAAGCTCGCCGAGCTGGCCTTCGACGTGCACACCTACGGCCACACCACCATGGGCTACCTCGCCGACATCGAGGACATGCCCAACCAGATGGACTATTCGAAGGTGTTCTTCGACCGCTGGTACCGGCCCGAATACACCACCGTCATCCTGGTCGGCGACCTCGACGCCGAAAAGACCCTCGCCCTGGTCGAGAAACACTGGGGCGGCTGGCAGCGCGGCGGCTACCGCGTAGACATCCCGGTGGAGCCGCCGC
Organism: Rehaibacterium sp.; assembly: GCA_041640375.1. Taxonomy (GTDB): domain Bacteria; phylum Pseudomonadota; class Gammaproteobacteria; order Xanthomonadales; family Xanthomonadaceae; genus Rehaibacterium. The sequence continues at coordinate 5,012 of JBEQAM010000059.1, forward strand.
TGGATGGCCCGCGCTACGCACACCTGAAATGGGACGGCCCCACCCTGCCTTACCTCATCAACGCCTGGCGCGGCCCGGCCTTCGACACCGCCACGCCCGACACCCCGGCGCTGATGCTGCTGGCCGAGCTGTACTTTGGCCCGACCTCCGAGCTGTACCAGAAACTGGTCGTACGCGAACGGCTGGTGGACCAGTTCTTCGCTTCGCCGCCGACCAACAAGGACCCCGGCCTGTTCACCATCGGCGCCCGCCTGACCAAGCCCGAGCACGCGGCAGCCGTCACCGAAGCCATCCAGGCCACACTGGTGCGCGCGCGCACCGAAGCGCTCGACGACGCCAAGCTGGCCGAAACCAAATCGCGCGTGAAGTACGGCTTCGCCGCCACGCTCAACTCCGCCGCCGCCATCGGCGCCACGCTGGCACGTTTCGTCCATTACGAGCGGGACCCGGAAACCCTCAATCGCCTCTACGCGCAGTTCGACCGGGTGACCCCGGCCGACATCGTCGCCGCCGCCAACCGCGTCTTCACCGACCGCAACCGCGCCAGCGTCTCCATCGCCAACGAGGCCGAGCTGCCCGGCGCGAACGCCTTCGGCTCGCTCGACG
>JBEQAM010000059.1:5627-9113 GCA_041640375.1 Rehaibacterium sp.
CAGGCCTGTCGCCGCGCCGGACATCAGGCTGATCGCCAAGCCCTCCGCCTCGCCGCTGGTCGACGTGCGCCTGAGCTTCGCCACCGGCGCCGCCCACGACCCGGCCGGCAAGCAGGGCCTGGCCTGGCTCACCGCCACCATGATCGCCAACGGCGGCACCGCCAAGCGCCGCTACGAGGAACTGCAGCAGGCCTTCTACCCGCTGGCCGCCGGCCTGAGCGTGCAGGTGGACAAGGAGGAAGTGAGCTTCATCGCCAGCGTCCACCGCGACAACCTCGACGCCTGGTACGCCCTCGTGCGCGAGATGCTGCTCGAACCCGGCTTCCGCGACGACGACCTGGCCCGCCTCAAGCAGCAGCAGATCAACGCCATCCGCGTCAGCCTGCGCGGCAACAACGACGAAGAGCTGGGCAAGGAAGCGCTCTACGAAATGATCTATGGCCCGCGCCACCCCTATGGCACGCTCAGCATGGGCAAGGCGCAGGCGCTGGCCGGCATCGGCCTCGACGACGTGCGCGCCTTCCACCGCGCCCACTTCACCCGCGGCAACGTGCGTGTCGGCCTGTCCGGCGACTACGGCGACGCCTTCCGCGACCGCCTGCTCGCCGACCTCGCCAAACTGCCCGAAGGCCAGCCCGCCGCACTCACCGTGCCGCCCGCCCCGCGCGCCGACGCCCGCCGCGCCCGCATCATCGCCAAGCAAACCCCCGCCGTGGCCGTCTCCTTCGGCTGGCCCATCGACCTCAAGCGCGGCGACCCCGACTGGGCCGCGCTGTGGCTGGTGCGCAGCTACCTCGGCGAACACCGCAACAGTGCCGGCGTGCTCTACCAGCGCATCCGCGAAGAGCGCGGCATGAACTACGGCAACTACGCCTACATCGAGTACTTCCCCAACGGCATGTTCCTCATGCAGCCCAACCCCGGCTACCCGCGCCGCAACGACCTGTTCCAGATCTGGATCCGCCCGCTGCGCGACAACAACGACGCCCTGTTCGCCACCCGCGCCGCCCTGCACGAACTCGACAAGCTCGCGCGCGACGGCATGAGCGAGCAGGCCTTCGAGGCCAGCCGCGCCTTCCTGAAAAAGTTCGTCGCCATCCTCACCGCCTCCAGCGGCCAGCGCCTCGGCTACGCCATGGACAGCGACTGGTACGGCACGCCCGAGTTCGTCGACTATGTCCGCGCCGAACTCGACGCACTCACCCTCGACCGCGTCAACGCCGTCATCCGCAAATACCTCGACACCGGCAAGGCGCAATTCGTCTTCGTCACCAAGGACGCCGACGGTCTCGCCCAGGCCATCGCCAGCGACACGCCCTCGCCGATCACGTACAACACCGACAAACCCGCCGACCTGCTGGCCGAAGACGCCGACATCGCCCAACGCCCCCTCGCCATCGACGCCACGCGCATCGAGGTGATCAAGGCGGAGACGGTGTTCGAGTAGGCGGGTTCGTCAGCGCCTGAAATGCAAAAGGCCGGGAGTGATTCCGGCCTTTTTTCTGCCCGCCAGGGTGCTCCGCGTCAGGAATCAGCAGGCACCACCGGATGCAAACCGTTGATGGCATGGATGACGGGCGTCAGATCGATCCGTTCGCGCCCGGCCAGGAACGGTGACTCTCCCCATGCGCACACACAGTCCAGAGAACGGTCTGTGAAGCCCCGACGGGTACCGGCATCACCCGAACGACTACCCGCCCCCGGTGGGGCTCGCTCTGTCCAGGCCGTTCTCCGGCGCAGCCGTGTGGCCGGCCCCCATCGCAGACCGCACCTCGTCAGGGCGCTGGAATACCGTGCCGCGCTGCGCCGACCGAGCGAAGCGACGGCACAGATGCGAAGCGGGCGAGCCTGCAGATCCGCCCCTCTCCGGCAAGGGCGAGGGGCCCTTGCGGCGCACTGGGTGGACTGCGCTGTGGCGCGTCGGGTCAGTGCGCGGTGATCGCCACGGGTTTCAGTGCGCGGCGACGGCGGCAGGCCGCTCGATGCGCGGCGGTTCGGCGAACGGGCGGATGCCGAAGTGGGGGTGGATTTCGGCGGGGAAGTGGACGACGCCGTCCTTGACCACCATGCGGATCTTCATCGTCTCGCGCAGGTCGGCGGTGGGGTCGCCGGGGACGAGGAAGAAGTCGGCGAGCTTGCCGCGCTCGATCGAGCCCAGGCGCTGGTCTTCGCCGAGGTAGCGGGCCATGTCGAGCGTGGCCCGGCGCAGCACTTCGGCGGGGCGCAGGCCAATGGCCTCGAACAGTTGCAGCTCGCGGTGGAAGTTGAACGAGCCGCCGAGGTCGGTGCCGGGGATCAGAAACACGCCGCGCGCGTGCATCTCACGCAGGGTGGCGAGGATGCGCTCCCAAGCGGCCGCATAGGCCTCGGCATCGCCGGGGGCGGACATGTCGGTCCAGGCGCGCTTGGCGTCGCGCTGGTTGCCGATGGGCAGATGCTCGATGTAGCCGGCGGCACCGCGCGGGGTTTCGCCGTCGCGGTTGAGCAGCAGGTTTTCGTGGATGGCGATGGTCGGCTCGACGGCGACGTTCTTGGCGACGATGGCGTCCATCGTGCGGCGCACGCGCGGCGATTGCGGGTCGAGGTCAGCCAGGCGCTTGAGCGCGGTCAGGCGCAGCAGGGTGCGGGTGTCCTCCTCGGGGTCGAGCACCCAGCCGAGCATGATCTGGTTGATGTGGGTGAGCTCATCGTAACCAGCCTGGATCATGGCGTCGGCGTTGGAGAAGGCCGGCACGTGGCCGGAGGCGCGCAGGCCCAGCCGGTGCGCCTCGGCGACGGCGGCGGCGGTCCAGGCCGGGTTCATGCTGTTGTAGAGCTTGACCTGGTGGAAGCCGCGCGCGGCGTACCAGCGCACCGCGTCCAGCGCTTCGCTCTGGCTGGCGACGAGGATGCCGTTGTTGGAGTTGAACGGACTGCGACCCTCGATGAAGCCGCTGCGGTGGATGCGCGGGCCGACGACGGTGCCGTTCTCGATGCTGTCGATCAGGCGCTGCAACGAGGCGTTGTCGTTACCCATGTCGCGGACGCTGGTGACGCCGGCGGCGATATTGAGGATCGCGCCTTCCTGGCCGATGTGGCCGTGCATTTCGTAGAAGCCGGGCAGCAGCGTGCCGCCCTCGCCGTCGATCAGCACCTCGCCGGGCGAAGGCGCGCCGCCGGCGGGTTGCACGCCGGCGATGTGGCGGCCGTGGAAGACGACATCCACCGGCGTGGACAGTGCGAGCCTTTCCGGCTCGAACACGCGCACGTTGCGCACCCGCACCGGCGCGTCGTAGCGGTGGGCGATGGTGCGCGAGATGGCCTGGAGCCGCTCGCGGGCGAGCGCGTCGGACTTCTCGCCCAGCGCGTCGACCTCGCCCTCGTAGCCCTTGCGGATCACCCCGAAGCGTGAGGAGACGATGCCGAACAGCGCGCCCTGCTCGTCGAGCAGGAAGAAGGTCGGGTTGAGCGACATGCCGCTGATGGCGTGGAAGCGCACCACCCGCC
>JBEQAM010000060.1:0-8886 GCA_041640375.1 Rehaibacterium sp.
AACCGGGGGGCACGGTACCGTGCCGTACGAACAGAACACGCAGCAGTCGCCCGGTCGGGGCCGCAGCAGGGCCTGACACGCCGGACAATCGTAGAAGTACTGGCAGGCCGTGGTAGGCATGGTCTCAGTCACGCGGTGACCGCAGGCCGGACAGGTCAGCGTGCTTTGCAGGCGCAGCTCAGTCATCACGTTCGCTCGCATGGGCCGGGAAACCGGCATCGGTCAGCGCCTTCACGATGGCAGGCACATCGGTCCGTTCCGGATCGAAAACGACGGCCACCGTACCGGCGCGCGGATCGACGACGACCTCGCCCACGCCCTCCAGTTTCGAGAGCGCCTTCTGGATCGTGATGCTGCATGCCGGACACGTCATGTTCCGCACGGCCAACACGGTGCGCTCGGGCGCGGCGGCGGCGGCGAGCGCGAGCCACCCGGCCATGACGACGGCCACGAGACGTTTGCACATGCCCGCCCCCTACAACAGCCAACCCACGTAGTACGGGAACAGCAGCAGCAGCGCAACCAGCGCCGCCGCCACCCACAGCCAGCGCCGGCGCCGGCGCAGTCGCCGGGGATCGGCGCAATCCGCCTCGGCGCTACAACGCGGCGCGCGCGCATAAGCCAGCCAGAACGCCCACCCCAGGCACAACAGCGCGACGACGCTCAGTCCAGGGCGGAGAGCCTCGAGCGCGGTGAGGTTGCCGATCCATGCGCCACCGATGCCCAACAGCACCAGCGCGAGTGGCACGACACAGCAGACGGATGCGGCCGCTGCGGCAAGCAGCGCCCACAGCGCGGGCCACTGGAAGCGGGGCGTAATCGGCTTCATGACGCTATGCTGCACTCCGTACCCGGGTACGGAGTCAAGTCATGGCCGTCAGATCCTTCAGCATCGGCCGCCTGGCCGCGGCCGCCGGCGTGCACGTCGAGACGGTGCGCTACTACCAGCGCCGCGGCCTGCTCGCCGAACCGAGTCGTCCGCTCGGCGGCATCCGCCGCTATGGCCCGGCGGATCTGGAACGGCTGCGGTTCATCCGTCGCGCCAAGGCGATGGGGTTCAGCCTCGACGAGATCGCGGATTTGTCGAAGATCGCCGGGCATCGCGCCTGCGAGCGGACACGGCGCCTGACCGAACACAAGCTGGTCCAGGTGCGTGAGCGGCTGGAAGCGCTGCGCCAACTGGAAGCCGAGCTGATGCAGCTGGTCGCGGCATGCTCTCGCCATGGCGGCGATCAATGCCCGACGCTCGACCGGCTCGCCCACGCCGGGAGCGAGCCCGCGGGCCGGCACCGTCGCCCGCCGCGCACGAGCGGCGAGCGGCCTGCCGCCAAGTAAAGAAAAGCCGACGCGCTGGCCGGCCCAGCGGCCGCGCCCGATCTGGTGCCGGCAGTCAGACTCGAACTGACGACCTACCGCTTACAAGGCGGTTGCTCTACCGACTGAGCTATACCGGCATGCAGCGCATTGTAGTGGATGGGATGCCGCAAGGCTGGCATCGCTCAGCGGCAGGCGACGTCGCGGGCTTCGGCGCCCGGGTACGGGCGCAGCAGCTCGCGCGCGTCGAAGTCCTCCGGCACGGCGGCATCCAGCCACCACTGCGCGCTCTCCTCGGTGCGCGGCTCCAGCCGTGGCTCGAGACCGAGCGCGCGCACCTCCTCGCGCCGCCGCTCGGCATTGGCGAGGTCGCGGAACAGGCCGAGCGAGATGGTGTTCTGCTCCTCGCCGGCGGCAACCACGTAGTAGTCGGTCAGGCCGCGCGCGGCCAGCAGGCGCGCCGTCTCCAACGCCTGCTGCCGGCTCGCCGATGCCGGCAGGAACACGCGGTAGCCGCGCAGCTGCGCACTACGGGTTTCGCGGAACTGCAGATGGCCGGCCACCGGCTGCAGCGCATTCATCACCCGGCGCATGTCGGCCGGGCTCGGGAACGGCCCGAGGCTGAGGCAGCGCGGCGTGGCCGAGAGCGGCTCGGGCGGCGAGTCCGGCTCGGCCTCGGTCGCCGGCGCAGAGGCCAGCTCGGCCTCGTCGAGCAGCACCAGGGCCGGCACGCCGGGAACGGTGGGCGCGGGGCTGGGCGTCTCCGCCTGCGGGCGCAGCCACCACCAACCGGCGACAGCGAGGTTCATGGCGAACAGCAGGACGAACAGCAGGCGGGCGAGCATCGCCCCATTCTAGCCGGTCACGGCGCACGCCCTGCGCGGAAGGCCAGCCCTTCGAGCACCAGATCGGGCGTCGCCAACGCCGGCACGCGCAGCGCGGGCCGTAGCGCATCGCCGCCGCCGCCGGCGAGCAGCAGGGTCGGTGCCGCACCCAGCACGGTCGCGGCCTGCGCATGGCTGCGCTCGATCAGCCCGAGCGCGGCGCCGACGGTGCCGCCGGCCAGTGCATCCTCGGTGCAGCGCGCGAAATCCACCGCGTTGCCGCCGGCCACGTCGAGCGCCGGCACGCGCAGCGCCAGCATCTGGCGCATCAGCGCCGGCGACGGCGCGATCAGGCCGCCCAGATGGGCGCCGTCGGCCAGCAGATCGAGGGTGAGCGCAGTGCCGACGCTGACGATCAGCCACGGCCCGGGCCCACGCCGGTGCGCGCCGAGCAGGGCCAGGAAGCGGTCCACGCCCAGCCGCGCCGGCTCGGCGTAGGCGATGCGCAGGCCGGCGAACTCGCTTTGCGTGCGCACGCGCTCGCAGGGCACACCGTGGCGGGCGGCCAGCGCGGCGACACGGGCGGTCAGATCCTCGCCGGCGACGCTGGCGAGCAGCGCGCGCTCGGCGCGCGGCAGTTCCGCCAGCCGTGCGTCCAGCGCGCGCTCGAAGCCGGGCTCGCCATGCGCCAGCACGCCGCGCTCGCGCAGTTCGCCATTGTCGACACGCGCCCACTTCAGGCGGGTGTTGCCGAGATCGAAAAGCCAGGTCATGGCGCAGGAGTGAGCGATCAAGAAACGAGGGACGGCACCCGGAGGCAACCGGCCGCCGGGCTGCTGCCGATCATGCAACGACACCGGCATGCAGCGTATCGGCGGCCCGTCGGGCTGATAGCCTCCATTCTCGTTTCTCACTCCTGTGCACTCGTCTCTCTGCGCTGCCGCAGGCTGACTTCGCCGCTGTGGTAGATGCGCTCGTCGCCGTCGGAATGACGGACGCGCAGGCCGCCATCGGGGGCGATGCCGAGCGCGACGCCTTCGCGCACGCCGGCACCCATCAGCAGGCGTACCTCACGGCCGGCGTAGGCGTCCAGCGCCGCCCAGCGCGGCAGGAACGGCGTCAGCCCCTCGCGGGCGAAGTCGTCCAGCGCCGGCCACAGCGATGCCAGCACGGCTGCCGCCAGCGCGTTGCGGTCGAGCGCGGCCGCCGGGCGCAAGGCCGCCAGGTCGGTCCAGGCTTGGTCGATGGCCTGGGCCGCAGCGTGCGGCATGCGCACGTTCAGGCCGAGGCCGATCACCGCCTGCATCGGCCCGGCGGCCTCGCCCACCAGCTCGATCAGGATGCCGCCGAGCTTGCGGTCTTCGACCAGCAGGTCGTTCGGCCATTTCAGTGCGACCGCGCCGTAACCGAGTGCGCGTAGCGCCTCGGCGACGGCCACGCCGACCACCAGGCTCAATCCGCCGAGCGCAGCCACGTCCCCTTCGAAGCGGCGATGCAGCGAGAGGTACAGGTTCGCCGCCAGCGGCGAAGCCCAGCGGCGCCCCCGCCGGCCACGCCCGCTGCTCTGGCGTTCGGCGAGCAGGGCCAGTCCGTCGGGACAGTCCGCACCGCGACGGATCAGCTCGGCATTGGTGGAGTCGATCTCCCACACCACCTCCGGTGCCGGCCAGCGCGCCCGCAGCGACGGCGGCAGCATCGCGGCGATGCGTTCGGCATCGAGCAGCGACACCGGCGCCGCCAGTGCATAGCCGCGGCCGGCCCGGGCCTGGATCTCGACGCCGTCGGCGCGCAAGGCCTCCATGCGCTTCCACACCGCCGCGCGGGTCAGCCCCAGCTCCCTGGCCAGCGCCGCGCCCGAACACGGGCCCCGCACGAGTCGCGCCAGCAGATCGCGATCGCTCACGCCACGCGTTTCCCGAACAGACGGCCCAGCACCCGCGCACGCTCGAAGCGGTGCTCGTTGCCGGCGCGCAGTCGCGCCAGGTTGCTGCGGTGAGTGAAGGCGATGAGCGCCGCGACCGTGAGCGCGAATGCCAGCCGCGCGCCCTCGGCGCCGGTGCCGAGGGCGAACACGGGCAGCGCGATCGCTGCCAGGACGGTGGCCAGACCGACATAGCCGGTCGTGGTCAGGCACAGCAGCCACACCGTCAGCAACGGCAGGATCGCCGGCGGCCACAGCACCAGCAGGCCGCCGACCAGCGTGCCGGCCCCCTTGCCGCCACGGAACCCGTGAAAGACCGGCCACACATGACCGGCGACCGCGGCGAGCACGGCCAGATACGCCACGCCGGCATCGCCCGCGAAGCGCAGCGCCAGCCAGGCGGCGAGCGCACCCTTGCCGATGTCGATCGCCACGGTCCCGAGGGCGAACCGCCAGCCCTGCGTGCGCAGCGCATTGGTGCCGCCGGCGTTGCCGCTGCCCTGGGTGCGGATGTCCACGCCGCGCAGGCGGCCGAGCAGCAGGCTGCCCGACAGCGAGCCGAGCAGGTAGGCGGCGAGGATCAAAACGAACGCAGTGATCATCCCGGGATTATGGGGCGCGTGGACGCCAGCGCACCACAGCAATCACAGCACGGCTGCACCGTCGATGCTGCCTGGTCAATGCCCCGCCACCGGCTGCACCGACACCACCAGCGCACCCGGCCCGGCGTGGGCGCCGACCGCGGGGCCGGTCTCGACCAGCCAGGCATCGGCGCAGTCCAGACGTGCGCGCAATGCGTCGAGCAGCGCCTGACCGTCGGCAACGCTGTCGCAGTGGCCGACGATGAGCCGCCAGCGCGCCTTCGGCAGCCGTCGGGCGACATAGTCGGCGAAACGCTCCGGCACGTGCCGGCGGCCGAACAGCGCACCGGCCACGCCGAGCCGGCCGTCCGGCCTCACCTTGGCCACCGGCGTCATGCCCAGCCCCTCGATCAACGGTTTGGCCCAGCGCGGCACGCGGCCGCCGCGCACACCGTGGCTGAGGTCGCGGGCGATGGCCCAGGTGAGCGTCAACGGGCGCAAGCGCTCGAGTTCGCGCACGATCTGCTCGGACGATGCACCCTGCTGCGCCAGCTCGGCGGCGCGGATCGCCAGCAGTGCCTGGCCGCCGGCGGCGTTGGCGGTGTCGAACACGTGGCTGCGCGCGGCATCGACCCGCGCGGCGGCGGTTTCGGCCGACTGCAGCGTGCCCGACACCGCGCGCGACAGGCCGACGTAGACCAGCGCCGGGTGGTGCGACAGCAGGAACTCGAACTGGCGGCGGAAATCGCCCGGTGGCGGCTGGCTGGTGCGCGGCAGCACCGACTCACCGCGCAGTTTCGCGTAGAACTCGCCTGGACTGAGGCCGACCTTGTCGAGGTAGTCACGCTCGCCGAAGCCGATCCGCAACGGCACGACGTGGATGTGCAGACGCTCGGCCAGTTCGGCCGGCAGGTCGGCGGAGCTGTCGGTGACGATCGCCACGCCCTCGCCCTCGGCGGCGGCGGCGCGCTGCTGGGCCAGCATGTCGTCGGCCTTGCAGCCCTCGACGCGGCCGAAGCGCGCGCACAGCTCGAACAGCGCCTGCGGATCGCCCACGTGCGCGTGCAGGCGCACCCGCGCGGCCGAGCCGGCCACCACCACGCAGCTCGCGCCGAGTGCAGCCACCGCGGCGCGCAGGCCGTCGCGATCGATCGGCGCGGCGACCGCGTCGCCCAGCACCAGGCACTCGCTGCACCAGCGATGGTCCGGATCCCCGCAGGCCTCGCGATGCGCGCTCTGGGCCTCGAAATCCGCGGCGATGTCGGCCTCGGCGTCGGCCGTCGCCACCCGCCGCGAGGCAATGAACTCGGCGATGCCTTCGAGCAGATCGACGAAGCCCTGCGCGCCGGCATCGACCACGCCGGCCTTCTGCAGCACGGTCAGCTGCTTCGGCGTGTTCGCCAGCGCCGTGCGGCTGCGCTCGAGTGCGCGACCGAACCACTCGCGCAGATCGTCGTGCGTATGCTCCAGCGCCTCGGCGAAGGCGTGGATCACGCTCAGGATGGTGCCCTCGCGCGGCTCGCTCAGCGCGGCACGCGCCGCGTCCGCCCCACGTTGCACGGCCAAGCCGAGCGTGCGGGTGTCCAATGCGACCGTGTCGCGGCCGACCGCTTCGGCGACCCCCTGCAGGAACTGCGCAAGGATGGCACCGGAATTGCCGCGTGCGCCGTCGATGGCATCCTCGCCGACCCGCCCGAGCAGCTCGCCCGGCGAACCGGCACGCTGGCTGAGCGCCCCGCCGAGCACGTGACCGAGGGTGAAGGCGAGGTTGCTCCCGGTGTCGCCGTCGGGCACCGGGAAGACGTTGATCCGGTTCAGCGTCTCGCGGTGGGCGATCACCTTGCGCGCGCCGGCGATCAGGGCCCGACGCAGTGCCGGGGCGGAAATGCGCCGCGGCAGCGGCAGGGCGGGATCGAGCTGGGCATTCATGCCCGCCGAAGTCTGCACCAGCCACCCCGATCCGCCATGCTGCAGCGCAGCGCGCCCGGATCGCGCCACGACGTGCGCCGGTTGCGGCGAACGGTGACGGAGCCGGCATTCCGGCCAGGAAATATGGCTAGAATGGGGGTTGCCCGACGCCGGGCCTGCCAACCGGTGTTTCCGAGGACCGCGCCATGAGATCGCTGCTGCCGCTCGCCCTGCTGTGCTTCCTTCCCAGCGCCTACGCGCTGGAGAGCGCGCGCCTGTCCCCCGACGGCGCCGGTGAAGGCTGCCCGGTCACCCAGGGCGAAGGGCAGAACGCCAACCCGCCCCCGGCAGCCCGCGACGGCGAGGATGCCGCCCCCGGCAAGATGGCCGCCCCGGCACGCAGCCAGACCGACGGCATACAACCCGCCACGAACCGCCAACGCAGCCCGGCCCGCTGGCAGAGCTTGGTGCCGGGGATGTTCCGCTAAACGCCCCCGCCGCTTGCTTCGCCGCCGCGACGCCCGCACCCTGCGGGCATGATCTCCCTGCTGCAACGCCTGCGCCGGGCCTTCGTGCCCGGGCCCGTGCATCTGGACGAGGCCGAGTGGTCGCGTGTGGTCGCGCGCGTGCCCTGGGTGGCCGCGCTCGACCCGGCGCGGCGCGAACGCCTGCGCACGCTGGTCGGCCGCTTCCTGCGCGACAAGGCCATCGTCCCGGTCGGCGACTTCGCCATCGACGCCCACCAGGCGCAGGTGCTGGCGGCGCTGTGCTGCCTGCCGGTGCTGGAATTCGGCTACGGCGGTCTGGCCGGGTGGTCCGAGCTGATCCTCTATCCGGACACGTTCCGCGCCCACCGCAGCCATTTCGACGAGCACACCGGCGTGCTCACCGAAGGCGAGGAAGAACTGGCCGGCGAGGCCTGGGACCGCGGCCCGGTGATCCTGTCCTGGGGCGACATCGAGGCCGACCTGGCCGAGCCGGACGCCGGCTTCAACGTCGCCGCGCACGAGATCGCGCACAAGCTCGACGTGCTCGACGGCGTGATGGACGGCACCCCGCCACTGCCGCGCGACTGGCAGCGCGCCTGGGCGCGCGACTTCCAGGCCGCCTACGACGCGCTGTGCGAGGACCTCGATCAGGGCCGCGAACCGGCCATCGATGCCTACGCTGCGAGCGCGCCGGAGGAGTTCTTCGCGGTCTGCACCGAATACCACTTCTCCGCGCCGCAGGCGCTGGCCGACGCCATGCCGGCGGTTGCCGCGCACCTGGAACGCTTCTACGGCCCCTCGCCGTTCCACCGGCGCGCGGCATGAGCGCCTGAAAAGCAGCCCCGGCGACGACGGAACGGGAGCGCCGGGAGACGCCCAGTGGCTTGCTCCGCTCCCCCAGCGTTCTCTCCGCGCCCTCTGTCCGTACTCTCGCCGTTCCGGCCGACGACGCTGCGCGCACCCTAGAGCCCGGGTGGGAAATACAGCCGGAAGCGCGCGCCGCCCAGTTCGTCGGAGCGGGTCACGGCGAGTTCGCCGCGGTAGGCACGGACGATGTCCTGCACGATGGCCAGGCCGATCCCGTGACCCTGCACACGCTCGTCGCCGCGCACGCCACGCTGCAGCAGGCGCTCGACCTTGTCCGGTGGAATGCCCGGGCCGTCGTCCTCGACGATCAGTTCCAGGCCGGCGCGCCGTTGCGCCGGATCGGGGTGGCTGGCGACGGTCAGCATCACCCGGCGCGAGGCCCACTTGAAGGCGTTCTCCAGCAGGTTGCCGAGCAGCTCCAGCAGATCGCCCTCCTCGCCGTGGAAGCGGGCGGCGGCGTCGATCTCGAATTCGCACAGCACGCCCTTGGCGGCGTAGATTTTCTCCAGACTGCGCACGATCGCCTCGGCGCGGCCGGCGATCTCCAGCGGCGCGGCGAACAGCTGGTGGCCGGTGGTCGCGGCGCGCGAGAGCTGGTAGGAGACGATGTCGCTCATCCGCTGCACCTGGAGCTTCACCTCCTCGCGCAGCTCGGCCTCGCCGGCGCCGTTCTCCAGCCGCGAGCGCAGCACCGCCAGCGGCGTCTTCAGGCTGTGGGCGAGGTCGGACAGGGTGTTGCGGTAGCGGTCCAGATGCTCGCGCTCGCTGCGCACCAGGGCATTGATCGAGCTGGTGAGCGGCTCCAGTTCGCGCGGGTGACGGCCGGACAGGCGCTCGGCCTCGCCGCGCTGCACCCGGCCCAGCTCGCGCTCGACCCGGCGCAGCGGCAGCAGGCTCCATTGCAGCACCAGCACCTGTACCAGCAACAACAGCACCGCCGCACCGCCCAGGTAGCGCCAGAGCGTCTGCCGGAACACGGCGAT
>JBEQAM010000061.1:0-8870 GCA_041640375.1 Rehaibacterium sp.
CGGCGGCGACCAGGCCGCGCACTCGGCCATCATCCGCTCGATGGCGGAAACATCGCGCAGGTCGGCGTCGAAATGGCGCGCCTCGGGCGCGCCGGCGGCGAGCACGGCGGCCTGCGCTTCGGCGATGGCTTCGGACGTGCCCAGGCCGTTGATCGCCACGCGCGCCCCGGCGGCGCCGAGGGCGCGGGCGATGGCCAGGCCGATGCCGGAGGTGGCGCCGGTCACCAGGGCGGTGCGGCCGGTGAGGAAACGGTCGGTCATGGGCTTGCCTGTGGAATGTGGAACCGAAGGCTGTCAGTGTGCCGCGCGCGGCCGGCCTTGTCCTCGTACCAAGGTACGATGCGGCGGCGGGAGACGGCTGGTAGCGTGCCGGCATGCGCCAGACCACCATGACCCCGATCCGTCCCCTCGCCGCCGTATTGTTCGCGGCGACCCTTGCCACCGCCTGTGCGGAGCGCCAAGCGCCTGTGAGTCCGTCGCCCAGCCAGCGCGTCAGCGACATTGTCCGGCACGTCCACCGTGATGGCGACGACCTGCTGACCGCCGGGCTGGGGCTCGACGGCCTGCGCTCGCCGGTGCCGCCGCCGTTCGCCGACCCCGATGCGCCGACCGCGCAGGAGCTGCGCCGGCGCGCGGTGTGGGCCAACTGGCGCGGCATCGCCGATCTGGCGCCGGGCGGCGGCTTCGGCGAGATCTACGGCGCGGCCGAGCCGGTGCCGGGGCGCGAGTTCCATGCACTGTCGAAACTGCCGGGCGCGACCCATCCGCATCGGGTGATGCTGCAACTGCCTGACCGCTTCGATGCGGAAAAGCGCTGTGTCGTGGTCGCCGCCTCGTCCGGTTCGCGCGGCATCTACGGTGCGATCGCGCTGGCCGGCGCCTGGGGGCTGCCGCGCGGCTGCGCGGTGGCCTACACCGACAAGGGCGCCGGCACCGGCTGGTTCGACACGGCGAGCGGCCAGGGCGCCACGCTCGCCGGCACACCGGGCGGCACGGACCGGACGCTGGAGTTCGCGCCCGGGATCGAAACCGGCGCCGCACCGCGCGTGCTGGTCAAACACGCCCACTCCGGCGACAACCCCGAGGCCGACTGGGGCCGCCATGTGAAGCAGGCAGCCGACTTCGCGCTGGAGGTGCTCACCAGCGAGCTGGGCCGGCCGTTCACGCATGCCGACACGCGGGTGATCGCGGTCGGCGTCTCCAACGGCGCCGGCGCGGTGCTGCGCGCGGCCGAGAGCGACGGCGAGTGGCTGGACGGCGTGGTCGCGGTGTCGCCGAACATTCTTCCCGGCGAGGGCGGCCGGCCGTTGTACGACTACGCCACCGAGGCGGCGCTGCTGATGCCCTGCGCACTGGCGTCGAGTGGCTTCGACCACGAGCCGCTGGCGCGCCCCGGCGGCGCGGTGCCGCCGGCATGGCTGCTGCGCTGCGAGACGCTGGCACAGGCCGGTCTGTTACAGGAAGCCGACCCCGCCGCCCGTGCCCGGGAGGCCTACGCCCGCCTGCGCGCCAACGGCTGGACCGACGCCGCGCTGGTCGCCGGCACGCTCAGCGTCGGCTTCGACCTGTGGCGCGCGGTGGCGGTGACCTACGCCGCCGCCTATGCCCGCACCGGCAGCGGCGACATGCCCTGCGGCTACGGCTTCGCCATGCTGGACGCGGATGGCGCGCCGCGTGCGCCGACCGTGGCCGAACGCAGCGCGTGGTGGAGCGATTCGGCCGGCGTGCCGCCGGCGAGCGGCGTGCAGCTCATCGACACGATGGCCGCGGGCGCCGATGCCGCCGCACCGGGTCTGCTGTGCCTGCGTGACTTGTGGGACGGGCAGGGTGCGCAGGCTGTGGCGGTGCGTGAAGGCATCGAGGCCACCCGTGCCGCCCTGCCGCGCGCCGGCCTGCCGGTGATCGTGATGCACGGCGTCGACGACGGGTTGGTGCCGGAGGCCTTCTCGGGCGGCGCCTACGCCGCCTGGGCCCAGGCCAACGGCCGCGACGTGCGCTACTGGCGCATCGCCAACGCGCAGCACTTCGATGCCTTCCTCGGTCTGCCGCCGCTGGCGACGCGCTACGTGCCGCTGATGCCCTACGCCTACCGTGGGCTGGACGCGATGTGGTCGCACCTCGTCGACGGCACGCCGCTGCCGGCCAGCGCCGAGATCGCCGCCACGCCGCGTGCGTTCAGCACCGAAGGCATCGAGCCGCTGCAACCCGGGCACCTGGCACTGCCATAGCCGCTTCGGCGTGTCGCCGTACATGCGCGGCGGATCGGATGCGGGCGATCGTAGAACGAGGTGGCCGTGTGCCGGGGCCGCGCCTGCTGCCGCCATCGCCCGTGGTCCGGTCGGAAAGACGGGAAGATCGCAGGGCAGGTGCTAGCATTTCTCCCCTGCGACTTCCGGAGGACGCATGAGCGCATCGAACAAGGGCTGGCCGGGCGATTTCGGCGACCTGGCGAAGCAGTACTGGAGCGCCTTCGGCGATTTCGCCCGCCAGGCCGGCGAAGGCCAGGGCGCCACGCCCGGCAGCGAGGGCCTGCAGCAGGCGGTGGACTGGTGGAGCCGGCTGGCCCATTCCACCCGCGAGGAGACCAACCAGGCGGTCGAGCAGTTCAACCGCCAGGCGCGCACCTGGTTCGGGCTGATGCAGGGCGTGGCCGGGCAGTTCGCCGGGCGCGACGCCAGCGCCGCCGATGTCGCCAAGGCGTGGAAGCAGGCGTTGGGCGCCAACGGCGAGAGTCCGTTCCCGGAAATGTTCCGCGGCATCGCCGGCCCCGGCATCAAGGGCTTGCAACAGTGGGCCGAGGACGCCTCGCCGTATCTGGAGGCCTGGCGCAAGGAGCTGACCGCGATGCTGGGGATGCCCGCCTTCGGGTTCAGTCGCGAGCACCAGGAACGCCGGCAGAAGCTGGTGCAGGCGCAGATCGACCTGCAGGAGAAGGTGAGCGCATACAACGCGCTGCTGGCCCGCGCCGGTGAGCGCGCCTTCGAGATCTTCGAGAACAGGCTGGCCGAGCGCAGCGAGCCGGGCAGGCAGATCGAGTCGGCCAGGGCGCTGTTCGACCTGTGGATCGACGCCGCCGAGGAAGCCTACGCCGAGATCGCGCTCAGTGACGAGTTCGGCCACGTGTACGGGCAGCTGGTCAACGCGCAGATGCGCGCGCAGGCGGCGCTGCAGGGCGAGGTCGAGCAGATGTGCCGGGCCTTGGGCATGCCGACCCGCAGCGAGGTCGCCAGCGGCCACCGCAAGCTGCACCAGATGGAGCGGGAGCTGCGCGGGCTCAAGGCGCGGCTGGCGGCGCTGGAAGGCGGCAAGGCCACGGCCGCGCCGGCGAAAGCGGGATCAGTCGCCGTGAAGGCACCCGCGAAGAAGGTCGCCAAGACACCCTCCGCGAAGACAACCGTCGCGAAAAAGACCGCCAGACAGACCGCAGCGCGCGGCAGGAAGGGTTGATCCATGTACGGACCGCTGAACATCACGCCCGACGGGCTCGCCGCCGAGGCCCAGACCCTGCAGCGCAAGCTGGCCGCCGGCCTGCAGACCCTACGCGAGGTCGGCGACACGAGCTACGGCGCCACCCCCAAGCAGGCCGTCCACAGCGACGGCAAGCTCACGCTGTACCGCTTCATCGGCGAGCGTGCACCGACCGCGAAGGTTCCGCTGCTGATCGTTTACGCGCTGGTCAATCGCCCGTACATGGTCGACCTGCAGCACGACCGCTCGCTAGTGAAGGGCCTGCTGGCGCGCGGTCAGGACGTGTACATCATCGACTGGGGTTACCCCGATCTGTCCGACCGCTACAACACGCTGGAGGATTACATCGAGCGCTTCATCGGGGGCTGTGTCGACCACCTGCGCCAGAGGCATGGCCTGGATGCGATCAACCTGCTCGGCATCTGCCAGGGCGGCGCGTTCTCGCTGTGCTACGCGTCGCTGCATCCGGACAGGGTGAAGAACCTGGTCACGATGGTGACGCCGGTCGATTTCCACACTCCGGACAACATGCTCTCGCACTGGACCCGCGAGATCGACGTGGACCTGTTCGTCGACACCCTCGGCAACGTGCCGGCTGACCTGATGAACTGGTGCTACCTGACGCTCAAGCCGTACCGGCTGTTCGTGCAGAAGTACGTCGGTATGGTCGACATCCTCGACGACGTCGGCGAGCTGGAGAACTTCCTGCGCATGGAGCGCTGGATCTTCGACTCGCCCGACCAGGCCGGCGAGGCGTTCCGCCAGTTCATCAAGGATTTCTACCAGCGCAACGGTTTCGTCAACGGCGGGGTCGAGATCGGCGGTCGCGAAGTCAGCCTGAAGAACCTGCGCATGCCGGTGCTCAACATCTTCGCCGAGCAGGATCACCTGGTGCCGCCGGATGCCTCGCGCGCGCTGCGCAGGCTGGCCGGCACCAGGGACTACACCGAGGTCAGCTTCAAGGGCGGCCACATCGGCATCTACGTGTCCGGTCGCGCCCAGCGCGAGGTGCCGACCGCGATCCACGACTGGCTGGCGCAGCGGGGCTGAGCCGCCGCAAGTCCGGCCCCGGCGCGCTTCAACGCGGCGTCGGGGTTTCCGGATTGACCTGCGGGTCGGTGACGGTGCGCCGCGCCAGCAGCGCCTCGCGGCGGGCGATGTAGGCGTTGGAGGCGAAGATGATGAGCGCGCCCAGGATCACCCAGCGGTCCAGGCTCTCGTCGAACAGCAGGTAGCCGAATACCGCCACCACCGGTAGCTGCAGGAAGCTGATCGGGGTCAGCATCGAGGCGTCGCCGATCTGTAGGGCGCGGGTCCAGCACATGTGGCCGAGCGTGCCGAGCGCGCCGGCCAGCACGATCCACAGCCAGGTGATGCCGACCGGGTTTTCCCAGACGAACAGCGCCGGCAGCAGCGACATCGGGATCCAGAAGATGGTGGTGTACAGCACGATGGCGTCGGGCTTCTCGGTGCGCGCGAGCACCTTGATGCTGAGCGCGACGATGGCGCTGGCGGCGGCGGCGAGCAGGGCAACCAGCGAGCCGGCGGTGAAACTGTCGTCGAACGGACGCACGATGATCAGCACGCCGAGCAGGCCGATCAGCACCGCCGTCCAGCGACGGGCGCGGACGATCTCGCCCAGCACCAGCACAGCGCCGATGGTGACGAACAGCGGCGTGGAATAGGACAGCGAAATCGCCTGCGCCAGCGGCAGGTTCACGATCGCCCAGAAACCGGCCAGCATCGAGACGATGCCGATCAGGCAGCGCATGAAGTACATGTGCAGCTTGTCGGTGCGCAACAAACCCAGGCCGTGGCGGGCGAGCAGCGGCAGCGCGAAGGCGAAGCCGAACAGGTTGCGGAAGAAGGCGATCTCGAACGGATGCAGCTGTTTGGAGGCCAGCCGGATGGTGACCGCCATGCAGCCGAAGAACACCGCGCTCAACGTCATCAAGCCGACCGCGCGCCAGATTTCGCGGGAACGATGGTCGGTGGCGGCGTCCCGGCTCATGCGTCGAGGATTTCCCTGGGTTTGGGGATCGGCTGGGCGCCGAGGATGCGTGGCTCGGCTTCGAGCGCGACGCCGAAGCGGTCGTACACCGACTGCGCGATCCGCCGCGCCAGTGCCAGGATCTGTGCGCCGCTGGCCTGGCCGTGATTGACCAGCACCAGCGCATGCTGCGCGGACACGCCGGCATCACCCTCGCGGTGACCTCTCCAGCCGCAACTGTCGATCAGCCAGGCGGCCGAGAGCTTGCTGTCGCCATCGCTGCCGGCCGGCCAGGCAGGCAGGGCGGGGTGCTCGGCCTTCAGCCGCTCGGCGACGTCGGCCGAGACCACCGGATTCTTGAAGAAGCTGCCGGCGTTGCCGATCAGCGCTGGGTTGGGCAGCTTGCGGGTGCGGATGCGGGCGATGGCCTCGGCGACATGTGGCGCGCGCGGTGCGGTCACGCCCATTGCGGCCAGCTCCTCGCGCACGCCGGCGTAGTCGAGTTTGAGCGGCCGCTCGCGTGGCAGGCGCAGCTCGACGGCGGTGACGATCCAGCGCTCCGGCTCGCGCTTGAAAATGCTGTCGCGGTAGCCGAAGGCGCAGGTGGCATTGTCGAGTCGCTCGATGCGGCCGGCGAGGCGGTCGAAGGCTTCGACCGCCTCGATGAACTCGCGCACCTCCACGCCGTAGGCGCCGATGTTCTGGATCGGTGCGGCGCCGACGGTGCCCGGAATCAGGGCCAGATTCTCCAGCCCGCACAGACCGTGGCCGAGCGTCCAGCCGACCAGGTCGTTCCAGTTGACGCCGGCCTCGGCACGCACCAGCGCGGCGTCGCCGCTGTCCTCGACGATACGCAGATCGGCCATCGCCAGGCTCAGCACCAGACCCGGCCAGTCACCGGCGAACAGCACATTGCTGCCTTCGCCCAGCACCAGTACCGGGAGGGTCTTGAGACGCGGAAAGGCGAACAACTCGGTCAGCCCCTGCGCGCTGCGCACGTCGGCGAGCAGGGCGGCGCGCGCCGGCACCCGGAAGGTGTTGCGGGCGACCAGGGGCGCGTCCTCGATGAGGGTGAAATCGCTCATCGCTCGCCGCGCGGGGTGCCCGGCAGGCTGGCGCCGCTGCCGGTCGGCGCTTCGCGGCGGCGGCGCATGGCCTCGACGCATTCGCGGATGAGCTCGGGGCCGCGGTAGATCAGGCCGGTGTAGCACTGCACCAGCGTGGCGCCCGCAGCCATCTTGCCGGCCGCATCGGCGCCGGTGAGGATGCCGCCGACGCCGATCAGCGGAATGCGTGCGTCCAGCCGCGTGCGCAGCCGGCGCAGCACGGCGGTGCTGCGGCCGTAGAGCGGCTTGCCCGACAGGCCGCCGGCCTCCCCGGCCAGCGGATGGCCCTTGACGCTGAGCCGGTCGACGGTGGTGTTGGTGGCGATCACGCCATCGACCTGCGCTGCGTTGAGCACGTCGGCGATGCCGTCGATCTCGGCTTCGGACAGATCCGGCGCGATCTTCAGCAGCATCGGTTTACGCGCGCCGTGCTGGCCGGCGAGGCGCTCCTGCGCCTCGCGCAGGGTGCCGATGAAGCGCCGCAGCGTTTGCTCGTCCTGCAGATCGCGCAGGCCTTGCGTGTTCGGCGAGGAGATGTTGACGGCAACGTAGTCGGCCAGCGGGTAGACGCGCTCCAGACAGTGCAGGTAGTCGTCCACCGCGTTTTGGTTCGGCGTGTCCTTGTTCTTGCCGATGTTGATGCCGAGCACGCCCCTGCGGCGGGCGCGCTCGACGTTGCGCACCAGCGCATCGACGCCGCCGTTGTTGAAGCCGAGCCGGTTGATCACGGCCTGGTGCTCGGGCAGGCGGAACATGCGAGGCTTGGGGTTGCCGGCCTGCGGGCGTGGGGTGACCGTGCCGACTTCGATGAAGCCGAAGCCGAGTGCCAGCAGCGCGTCGATGTGTTCGCCGTTCTTGTCCAGCCCGGCGGCCAGACCCACCGGGTTGGGGAAGTCGATGCCGAACACGCGCACCGGCATCGCCGTGGGCCGCGCCGCCAGCAGCGGATTGAGACCGAGTCGGTAGGCCGTCTCCAGCGCGCGCAGGCCGAGGCCGTGCGCCCGCTCGGCGTCGAGGCAGAACAGGAAGGGCCGGGCGAGTCCGTACACGGTCAGCCGGTCAGGTTGGCGAGAAAGGCGAGACCGCCGAAGAAAAGCAGCAGCACGGCGACCAGCAGGAAGACGAACAGCAGTTGCAGCCAACCCAGCACCAGCCCGGCGATGGCCATGCCGTCGCCGGCCACGGCGCCCTGACCGTGCCGGATCTCGCTGCGGGCGACATGGCCGGTGACGATGGCGACGATCGCGCCGATCAACGGCAGGACGGTCCAGGCGAGGATGCCGAAGATCAGGCTGATCACGGCGGTGGCGCTGGTTTGCGGCGTGGTACTCATCGGGCTCTCCTCAGGCGGGCAGCAACCACCGCATCATGCGGCCGCCGTAGGCCAGCGCGAGCAAGCCGACGCCGACTGCGGCCAGCCGCTGCAGTGACTGGCCGAGACGATCCTGCAGCGCACCGCGGCGCAATGCCTCGCGCATCCGCAGGCACCAGAACTCCGGCAGCTTCGCCAGCGGCAGCAGGACCAGGAACAGGCCCGTGCCTGCGAGCGTGTCGGCGAGCTGGTTGCGCGCCACGCCCTGCATCGCCGAGAGCGCGGCGAACACCAGCAGGGCGGCGGTGAGCACGCCGGCCAGCCGCCGTGGCAGCGGGCCAAGCAGGGGCGGCGTGCGTCGATGCATCGCTTACAGGTCGAACTTGATGCCCTGCGCCAGCGGCAGTGCGTCGGAGTAGTTGATGGTGTTGGTCTGCCGGCGCATGTAGATCTTCCAGGCGTCCGAGCCGGACTCGCGGCCGCCGCCGGTCTCCTTCTCGCCGCCGAACGCGCCGCCGATCTCGGCGCCGGAAGTGCCGATGTTGACGTTGGCGATGCCGCAGTCGCTGCCGGCCGCCGACAGGAACTGCTCGGCCGCCTTGAGGTTCTGGGTGAAGATCGCGCTCGACAGGCCCTGCGGCACGGCGTTCTGCAGGTCAATGGCCTCGTCCAGCGTCTTGTACGGCATCACGTACAGGATCGGCGCGAAGGTTTCGTGCTGGACGATCTCGGCGTCGTTGGACAGGCCGGTGATGATGGTCGGCAGCACGAAAAACCCCGGGCGGTCGATGACGGCGCCGCCGGTCTCGACCTTGCCGCCGGCGGCCTTGGCCTGTTCAATGGCATCGAGATAGGCCTGCACGGCTTCGCGGCTGTTGAGCGGGCCCATCAGGTTCTTCGGATCGGTCGGATCGCCGATCTTCTGCTCGACCTGCTTGTAGGCGGCGACCAGCTTGCCGAGCACCTCGTCGAAGATCGACTCGTGCACGAACAG
>JBEQAM010000062.1:0-8818 GCA_041640375.1 Rehaibacterium sp.
CCGGGGCCAGGTAGGGCGGGTCGAGCAGGATGGTGAACTCGCGCACCAGCCGGCCGCGCCCCCAGTCCACCTCCAGCAGGAAGGCGACGAAGGGGTCGCTGACCTTGTTGCGCGTGGTCACCCGGATCACCGGCTCGCCGCGGGCGTTGCTGCCCACGGCGAACTCCAGGTTGGCGGCCAGCGCGGCCGGGCGCTCCAGGCCGACGGCGGCGAACGCCTCGGGCGGCGCCAGACGCACCAGCAGGTTGTCGGCCTCGCCCGGCACCGTCTGGATGATCGGGATCTCGGCCTGCAGCGGCTGGTTGAGGTGGGACTTGACCTCGATCTGTCCCAGGCCGAGCGCGTAGGCATGCGATGCGCCCAGCGCGAGGGCCAGGGCGAACGGCAGTCGCAGATGCTTGGTTCTCACGTGGCTACTCCCCCGAAATCGGCAATGCGGCGCCCTTGCCTGTCGCGGACGGCCGTGAATTGTTCCCGGACTATAGGCTCAGGCGGCTTCCCGGGCCAAGAGCTCGGCCAGCTGTACGGCGTTGAGCGCGGCGCCCTTGCGGATGTTGTCCGCCACGACCCACAGGTTCAGGCCGTGCGGATGCGTGAGATCCTCACGGATGCGGCCGACGTAGACCGCATCGGTCCCGGCAGCATGGGTCACCGGCGTCGGATAGCCGCCGGCTGCGCGCTCGTCCACCACCTGCACGCCCGGCGCCCGCTCCAGCAGCGCGCGGGCCTCGGCGGCCGTGATCTTGTCGCGGGTCTCGATGTGCACGGCTTCCGAGTGCCCGTAGAACACCGGCACGCGCACCGCGGTCGGGTTCACCTGGATGCTGTCGTCAGCGAGGATCTTGCGGGTCTCCCAGACCATCTTCATCTCTTCCCGGGTAAAGCCGTTGTCCATGAACTCGTCGATGTGCGGGATCAGGTTGAAGGCGATCTGCACCGGGAAGCGGTCCGGCCGGTGCTGCTGGAAGTTCAGCATCGCCGCGGTCTGGCGGCCGAGCTCCTCCAGCGCCGAGCGGCCGGCGCCGGAGACCGACTGGTAGGTGGCGACGTTGATGCGGACGATGCCGGCCTTGCGGTGGATCGGCGCCAGCGCCACCAGCATCTGCATGGTCGAGCAGTTGGGGTTGGCGATGATGCCGCGCGGGCGCTCGCGCATCGCCTCGGGATTGACCTCGGCCACCACCAGCGGCACGTCGTCCTCGTAGCGGAAGGCCGAGGAATTGTCGATCACCACCGCGCCGGCGGCGGCGAACTTCGGCGCGTACGCCTTCGACACCGCGCCGCCGGCCGAGAACAGGGCGATGTCGATGCCGGCCGGGTCGAAGGTGGCCAGATCCTGCACGGTGAGTTTTTTCGCCCCGAACGTCACCTGTCCGCCGGCCGAACGTTCGCTGGCCAGCACGACCAGCCTGCCGATCGGGAATTTCCGCTCGGCCAGGATGCTCAGCATGGTTTCGCCGACGGCGCCGGTGGCGCCGACCACTGCGACATTGAAGGTCTTGTTCATGGGGGGCTCTCGTTCGGGGTTGTGCAGGCACGGTGTGAGCCGCGAACGCCGACCGGGCGGGGCCGAATCGCGGCGCATGCCGCGCCTGCAGGAGGCTATTTTGCGGGAGACGAGGGGAGCCGCGGCGCGACCTCGCCGACGTCACCGCACTGCGCGCGGTGCCGCAGCGCCTGGTCCATCAGCACCAGCGCCACCATCGCCTCGGCGATCGGCGTGGCGCGGATGCCGACGCAGGGGTCGTGGCGACCGGTGGTGATCACCTCCACCGCGTGGCCGCGGACATCCACGCCGCGTCCGGGCAGGCGCAGGCTGGAGGTCGGCTTGAGCGCGATCGAGGCGACGATCGCCTGCCCGGTGGAGATGCCGCCGAGGATGCCGCCGGCATGGTTGCTCAGGAAACCTTCCGGCGTCATCTCGTCGCGGTGCTCGCTGCCCTTCTGCACGACCGATGCGAAGCCGGCGCCGATCTCCACGCCCTTGACGGCGTTGATCGACATCAGCGCGGCGGCCAGCTCGGCGTCGAGCTTGCCGTAGACCGGCTCGCCCCAGCCCGGCGGCACGCCCTCGGCCACCACGGTCACCCGCGCGCCGACCGAGTCGCCGGACTTGCGCAGCGCATCCATGGCCGCTTCCAGCGCCGGCACCTGCGCGGCATACGGCCAGAAGAACGGATTGGCCTCGACCGCGTCCCAGTCGAAGCCCTCCGGCACGACATCGCCGAGCTGGGCGAGGTACCCGCGCACGCGCACGCCGAACTTCTCGCCCAACCATTTTTTCGCGATGACGCCGGCGGCCACGCGCATGGTCGTCTCGCGCGCCGAGCTGCGCCCGCCGCCGCGCGGGTCGCGAATGCCGTACTTCTGCCAGTAGGTGTAGTCGGCGTGGCCGGGACGGAACTGCTCGGCGATGCGGTCGTAGTCCCTGCTGCGCGCATCGGTGTTGCGGACCAGCAGGGCGATCGGCGTGCCGGTGGTCCGGCCCTGGTACACCCCACTGAGGATCTCGACCTCGTCGGCCTCGCGCCGCTGCGAGGTGTGACGCGAGCGACCGGTGGCGCGGCGGTCGAGGTCGCGACGGAAGTCCTCGGCCACGAGCGCCAGCCCCGGCGGGCAGCCGTCGATCACGCAACCGATCGCCGGCCCGTGGCTCTCGCCGAAGGTGGTGACGCGCAGCAGGCGGCCGAAGCTGTTGTCGCTCATCGGGCGTCCGCGAGTGCCTTGATGCGCGCATGGTGGGCGACCAGGTCGTCGCGCTCGATCACGAACACCCCCATCTGGCCGACCTTGAACTCCACCCAGGCGAACGGCACCTGCGGCAGCAGCCCGACCAGGGCACGCTCGCTCTCGCCGACCTCGCAGATCAGCAGGCCCTGCTCGCTCAGGTGCGCCGGGGCATCGCGCAGGATCTTCAGCACCAGGTCCAGGCCGTCGTCGCCGCCGCGCAGGCCGAGTTCGGGCTCGTGCGCATATTCCGGCGGCAGCGCGTCGGTTTCGGCGTGGCTGACATAGGGCGGATTGCTGACGATCAGGTCATAGACCTCGCCGGTCAGTGCCGACATCAGGTCGGACTTGAGCAAGCGCACGTTGTCGGCGTGCAGCCGCGCCCTGTTCTCCGCGGCCAGCGCCAGCGCGTCGTCGCTGATGTCGACGCCGTCGACCTCCCAGCCGGGGTTGTAGTGCGCCATGGCGATGGCGATGCAGCCCGAGCCGGTGCAGATGTCCAGCGCGCGCCGCACCTCGCGACCGCCCAGCCACGGCTCGAAACCGGCCTCGATCAGCTCGGCGATCGGCGAGCGCGGCACCAGCGCGCGCGGATCGGACTTGAAGCTCAAGCCGGCGAACCAGGCCTCGCCAGTCAGGTAGCAGGCCGGGATGCGTTCGTCGATGCGGCGTGCGAACAGGCCCAGCACCCTGGCCTTTTCCTCGGCCGTCAGCCGCGCCTGGCCGTACACCGGGCTCAGATCGTGCGGCAGGTGCAGGGCGTGCAGCACCAGCTGGGTGGCCTCGTCCAGCGCGTTGTCGTAGCTGTGACCGAAGGTCAGGCCGGCGGCGTTGAAGCGGCTGGCGCCGTAGCGGATGAAGTCGATGATGGTGTGCAGCTCGGCGGCGGCCGGTTCGGCGGTCATGCGGGCGGAGAATCCCTGAAAAAACGCGAGTATAGCGGCCACGCGGCTATACTTGCGGCTCCTCCCTCGTGAAAAACGGCCGAACGCGGCATGTTCAATCGCACCACCCTCCTCGTCCTGGTCGCCGCGCTGGCGGCCGGCCTCGGCCTCTGGGCCGCGCAGAAGCTCGCCGCCCCGCGCGCGGATGCCGGCCCGGCACTGGAAACCGTCCGCCTGCTGCCGCAGGCGCGCGACATCCCGCCGTTCACGCTGACCGCCGCCGACGGCAGCCCGCTCACGCTGGAACGGCTGCGCGGCCGCTGGACCCTGGTGTTCATCGGTTTCACCCACTGCCCGGACGTCTGCCCGACCACCCTGGCCGAGCTCGGCCAGGCCGAGCGGCGCTGGAGCGCGGCGCTGCCGGAGGACGCGCGCCCGCGCATCCTGTTCGTCTCGGTCGATCCCGAGCGCGACAGCCCCGAGCGCGCCGGCGAGTACGCCCGCTATTTCAGCGCGCACGCGCTGGCCGCCACCGCCGACATCCCGGCGCTGGAGCAGTTCGCCAAGTCGCTGGGCATGGTGTTCATGAAGACGCCGCTGCCCGGCAGCGAGGACCCCGAAGCCTATACCGTCGACCACAGCACCCAGGTCGCCCTGCTCGATCCGCACGGCCGCTTCGCCGGCCTGGCCCGGCCACCGCTCTCGCCGGCCAAGCTGGGCGACGACATGGCCACGCTGATCGGGGCCGCCCGATGAGCCCGAAGGTCGCGCTGCAATACCTGCTGCCGCACCGCCTGCTGTCCCGCCTCGCCTACGCCGCCGCGCGCTGGCGCTGGCGGCCGTGGAAGCACTGGCTGATCGGCCTGGTCGTGCGCAAGTTCGACGTGAACCTGGCCGAGGCGGCCGATCCCGATCCGGCGAGCTACCCGCACTTCAACGCCTTCTTCACCCGCGAACTCAAGCCCGGCGCCCGTACTCCCGACGCCGATCCGCGCGCGCTGCTGATGCCGGCCGACGGCAGGATCAGCCAGGCCGGCCGCATCGAGGCCGGGCGGATCTTCCAGGCTAAGGGCCAAAGCTTCACCGCCGCCGAACTGCTCGGCAGCGCGGCCGCCGCCGCACCGTATGCCGAGGGCAGCTTCGCCACCATCTACCTGTCGCCGCGCGACTACCACCGCGTGCACATGCCCTGGGACGGCCGACTGGTCGAGACCCTGCACGTCCCCGGCCGGCTGTTCACCGTCGCCCCCTGGGGCGTGCGCGCCATCCCGCGCCTGTTCGCCCGCAACGAGCGGCTGGTGTGCCATTTCGACACCGACTTCGGCCCGATGTGCCTGGTGATGGTCGGCGCGATGCTGGTCTCCGGCGTGGAGACGGTCTGGGGCGGCGAGGAGATCCCGCCCTATGCCAGCCGTCCCATTCACAAGGATTGGCGCGAGCGTGGGCTCACGCTGGCCCGTTTCGCCGAGATGGCGCGCTTCAACTACGGCTCGACGGTGATCGTGCTGCTGCCGCCCGGCGTGGCAGAGCTCGACGCCGGCCTGCGGCCGGAGCAGCCGGTGCGGTTGGGCGAGCGGCTCGGGCGCGTGGTCTGAGCCGCTGCAACGGACAACCCGTCACATGGTGTGGGTGGGCTTGTCGGCGTTGAGCGTGCCGGCCAGCAGGGTCTCGATCTTGTTGCGCACCGCTTCGCCCTCGGCGGTGTCGGCGAACTGCACGCCGATGCCAGCGGTGCGGTTGCCCTGGGCGCCCGGCGGGGTGATCCAGACCACCTTGCCGGCCACCGGCAGGCGGTCCTTCTCTTCCATCAGGGTGAGCAGGATGAACACCTCGTCGCCGAGCGCATAGCGCTTGGTGGTCGGCACGAAGATGCCGCCGCCCTTCACGAAGGGCATGTAGGCGTTGTACAGCGCGCTCTTGTCCTTGATGGCCAGCGACAGGATGCCCTGCCGTGCGCCCGCTCCCGCGATCATCGTCTCACTCCTGCGCCGTGGCGGCGCTCAGGTTCCGGCGAAGGCCAGCCGCCAGTCACGCAACAGCCCGGTCAGGGCCAGATCGGCACGCACCGTGGTCCGCAACAGATCGCGGGTGCGGTTGGCGGCATCGAACCACGCGCTGAGCTTGGTGAAATCGGCGCGGGCGGTCAAGGCAGCGGCCTCGCCCATCGGCACGGCGCCGACCAGGCGGCCGCACAGGTCGCGGGCGGTGTCGGCGGCGAAGCTCAGCCGCAGCTCGACGCGCTCGTCGGCCAGCCAGCGCGCGGCCACGTCGAGCGCGCTGGCCTTGCCGGCGGCCAGCGCGGCCAGGGCGGCGCGCACGCTGCGGCGCAGCTCCAGCGAACCGTCGCTCAGCCAGTCGGCCGCCAGGCCGGGATGACCGTGCGCGGCCTGCAGTGCAGCATCGACCTGCATCGCCGCATGGCCGGCAGCCAGCAACCACTCGCGCGCCTCGTCGCGCCCCGGGATGCGGAACTCCAATCGTTGGCAGCGGCTGCGGATGGTCGCCGGCAAGCGCGCCGGGTGGGCGCTGACCATCAGCAGGTAGCGGCCAGGCATCGGCTCTTCCAGGGTTTTGAGCAAGGCGTTGAAGGCGCTGGTGTTGAGCGCGTCGGCCGGATCGAGCACGGCGACCTGTGCGCCGCCGAACCGGGGCGTCAGCGCCAACTGTCGGCCGAGCCGGCGCACCTGGTCGATGGTGATCTCGCTGCGCAGCTTGTCGGTCTTCTCGTTGACCTCCAGGCCGATGCCGAGGAAGTCCGGATGGGTGCCGGCCGCGAACAACTGACAGCCGCGACAGCGCCCGCAGGCCAGCTCATCGGCACCCGGTGTGGGGCAGAGCAGGCGCGCGGCCAGTGCATCGGCGACGGCGCGCTTGCCCAGCCGCGCCGCCCCGCCCAGCAGCAGGGCATGACCGAGCCGGCCAGCCGCGAGCGCGGCCAGCGCGGTCTGCAGCGGGCGCTGCTGCCAGGGCGCAAGAGCGCTCACGCCGGCGTCTCCAGCCAGTCGTCCAGCGCGGCACGGACCGCCGCGACGACGGCCTCCGCCGGCTGGCCGGCATCGATCACGCGGAAACGCTGCGGCTCGGCCGCGGCGCGGGCCCGGTAGGCGTCGCGCACGCGCTCGAAGAAACCGTTGTGCTCGCGCTCGATGCGGTCGGGCTCGCCGCCGCGGCTGCGCGCGCGCGCCAGTCCCTGCTCGACGGCGAGGTCGAGCAGGAAGGTCAGGTCCGGCTTGATCCCCGCCGCCCAGCGCTCCAGTTCGGCGATGCGCCCCATGTCGATGCCGCGGCCACCGCCCTGGTAGGCGAAGCTGGCATCGGTGAAACGGTCGCTGACGACGAAGGCGCCGCGCGCCAGCGCCGGTCGGATCAGCTCGCGCACCAGCTGGGCGCGGGCGGCGAACATCAGCAGCAGCTCGGTCTCGGCGGCGAGCGTGTGCGCCGGGTCGAGCAGCAGGGCGCGGATCGCCTCGCCGGCCGGCGTCCCGCCCGGCTCGCGGGTCAGCACCACCTCGTGTCCGCGCGCCTGGAGCGCGGCGCGCAGGCTGGCGATCACGGTGGACTTGCCGGCGCCTTCGCCGCCTTCGATGGTGATGAGCTTTCCGGTCATTGCCTTCCGTTGCCGTCGTTGCCCTTCGTGCCGTCGTTGCCGCGACCGAGGATGTAGCGGGCCACGGCACGGTTGTGTTCGGCCAGCGTACGCGAGAAGTGGTGGGTGCCGTCGCCCCGGCTGACGAAATACAGCGTGTCGCCGGGCTTGGGGTTCACCGCCGCCTCCAGCGCCGCGCGGCCGGGCATGGCGATCGGCGTCGGCGGCAGGCCGTCGCGGGTATAGGTGTTGTAGGGCGTGTCGGTATCCAGCCCGCGTCGGCCGATCCGCCCCTGGTAGCTGTCGCCCATGCCGTAGATCACGCTGGGGTCGGTCTGCAGGCGCATGCCGATCTTCAGGCGTCGCGCGAACACGCCGGCGATCTCCGGTCGCTCGTGGGCGGCGCCGGTCTCCTTCTCGATCAGCGAGGCCAGGATCAGGGCCTGCTCCGGCGTGTCGATCGGCAGCCCCTCCTGCCGCCTTGCCCAGACTTCGGCCAGGGTGCGCTCCATCGCCTGCCGCGCACGACGCAGCAGGTCCACGTCGCGCGTGCCGCGGGTGTAGTGGTAGGTCTCGGGCAGGAAACGCCCCTCCGGGTGGGTGTCGGGTTCGCCGAGCGCAGCCATGACCTCGGCGTCGGACCGTCCTTCCAGCGTGTGCGTCAACGCCTCCGCAGCAGCCAATGCGGCGCGCAGTTCGCGGAAATTCCAGCCCTCGACGATCGTGAAGCGGTACTGGATCACCCGTCCCTGTTCGAGCTTGCGCAGCAGGCCGCGCGGGGTGATGCCGGGGTCGACCGCATACTCGCCGACCTTGAGTCGGCGCGCGACATCCATCTGCCAGGCCAGCGCCTGCCACTGCCAGTCACGGCCGTCGGCGATACCGGCGTCACGCAACCGCTGCAGCACATTGCGGAACGAGTCGCCGCGCTTGACATCGAGCACGCGCGGCGCGTCGGCCGCCGCCAGCGGCCGGTCGGCGAAGGCGGTGTAGTCGTTCCACAGCCGCCAGCCGCTGAAAGCCGCGGCCAGCAGCAGCACCAGGACGACGATGCCGACGAAGCGGAGGAAGGTACGAAGCCTGGAATTCACACGGTCTCCGGGCCGACGGACGCGAAGGCGGGCTCCGCGGCGGCCAGCCGCTCGATCAGGGCGGATGTGGCGGCGTCGGGCGGCCACCGCCGCGCGCCGAGCCGCGCCACCGGGAGGATACCGCGCACACTGTTGCAGAGAAAAACCGCCTCGGCGCGCTCGACCTCGTCCGGCGACAGGTCACGCTCGCCGGCATCGGCCTGCGCCAACAGCCAGCCCCGGCAGACGCCGGCGATGCCGCAGCGATCCACCGGCGGCGTCCACCACTGCCCGTCGAGACGCACGAACAGGTTGGCGGCGGTGGCGCAGACCGCACGGCCGTCGGCGTCGCGCATCAAGCCTTCGTGAAGGCCGGGATCGCGCCACTCGGCGCGCGCCAGCACCTGCTCCAGCCGGTTGAGGTGCTTGATGCCGGCCAGCCGTGGCTGGATCGCCAGCGGCGTGTCGCACCAGCGCAGCGCGAGTCCGCCGGCCGGCGCGGCGGGCGGCGGGTCATGCAGCGACAGCAGCAGCGCCGGCACCGGCTCGAC
>JBEQAM010000063.1:0-8742 GCA_041640375.1 Rehaibacterium sp.
GTCGGCCTGCTGCTGTGGGGATCGCAGAGTGAACACCCGCGCCGCCCGGCCTTGCCGAGCGGGAGGGTGGGCACGTTCTGGTCGAAGCTGCGGAATTGGTACAGAGGCGAGTTCTAGATGGTCGGAAATCGGAAATCGGCAATGGGACATCGGAACAGCGGTCGCGTGGCTTCTCCGATTTCCGGTCGAGGCCGCGCAGCGGTCGGTCGATTTCCGGTTTCCGGACAGCGACAGGCAGGCGTCTGGAAGAGACGACAACAACAAGGCAACGAGCAATACCTACGGAGGACGAGGCAATGGCACAGTTCGAACTGATCGAGAAGGTGGCGCCGAACGCCGTGATCAAGGTGATCGGCGTGGGCGGCGGCGGCGGCAACGCGGTCGCGCACATGGTCAACAGCAACATCGAGGGCGTGGAGTTCATCACCGCCAACACCGACGCGCAGGCGATCCGCAACTGCGGTGCCAAGCTGCAGCTGCAGCTCGGCGGCAACGTCACCAAGGGCCTGGGCGCCGGCGCCAATCCCGAGGTCGGCCGCCAGGCCGCGCTGGAGGATCGCGAGCGCATCGTCGAGGCGCTGGAGGGCGCCGACATGGTGTTCATCACTGCCGGCATGGGTGGCGGCACCGGTACCGGCGCAGCGCCGGTGGTGGCGCAGCTCGCCAAGGAGATGGGCATCCTGACGGTGGCGGTGGTGACCAAGCCGTTCCCGTTCGAGGGCCGCCGGCGCATGCAGGTCGCGCTCAAGGGCATCGAGGAGCTCAGCCAGCACTGCGACTCGCTGATCACCGTGCCGAACGAGAAGCTGATCACCGTACTCGGCCGCGACGCGACGATGATCCAGGCCTTCCGCGCCGCCAACGACGTGCTGCAGGGCGCGGTGCAGGGCATCGCCGACCTGATCGTGCGGCCGGGCCTGATCAACGTCGATTTCGCCGACGTGCGCACCGTGATGAGCGAGATGGGCATGGCGATGATGGGCACCGGCACCGCGCGCGGCGACGATCGTGCGATGGCCGCCGCCGAGGCGGCGATCAGCAATCCGCTGCTCGACGACGTCAATCTCGCCGGCGCCAACGGCATCCTGGTCAACATCACCGCCGGCCCGGACTTCACGATGCGCGAGTTCGACGAGGTCGGCCGCACCATCGAGGAGTTCGCCAGCGAGGACGCCACCGTGGTGATCGGCACCGTGCTCGACCCGGACATGCAGGACGAGGTCCGCGTCACCGTGGTCGCCACCGGCCTCAACCGCGCCGCCGCCCGCCAGCCGCTGCGTCCCGAGAAGGAGCATGTCCGCCCGGTCAAGCTGGTCCGCACCGGCACCGGCGGCATGGTCGACCTGGACGCGATGGCCAACGTCGGCATGGCGCCCTCGGCGCCGGGGCTGCGCGGCGGCCGCGCGGAAGCGGCGGCGCCGGCCACCGCCGAGCTGCCGGCCGACCACAGCTACCTGGACATCCCGGCGTTCCTGCGCCGCCAGGCCGACTGACCGGTCGCCGGCCGGCCATCTCCGGACGGGGAGGCCGGCCGCTTCCGCCCTGCGATCCTCCGCGCGGGGCGGAAGCCGCGTTGCGTTCCATTCAGACAGGGAGGTGGCCTGCGCGGCGAACGCGGGCGAATGGACCATATTCGGCCGGGATTGTTTCGCCAGTGCGACAATCCCGGGCCTTTTTGGATTGTCTGCTCAAAAGCCTGTGATATTCTTGGCTGGTTTATGGCCGCGCGATGCCCCGACAGAGAGCGCCAGCTCCGATGATGATCAAACAGCGCACGCTCAAGAACGTGATCCGCGCCACCGGCGTCGGCATCCATTCCGGTGAAAAAGTCTTCATGACCCTGCGTCCGGCGGCGCCGGACACCGGCATCGTGTTCCGTCGCGTCGACCTCAGCCCGCCGGTCGAGCTGCCGGCCTGCGCCGAGTGCGTCGGTGAGACCAGCATGTCGACCACCCTGGTCTACGGCAACGTCAAGGTCGCCACCATCGAGCACCTGCTCGCGGCGCTGGCGGGCCTGGGCATCGACAACTGCTACATCGACCTGACCGCGCCGGAAGTGCCGATCATGGACGGTTCGGCCGGTCCCTACGTGTTCCTGATCCAGTCTGCCGGCATCGAGGAGCAGGCCGCGCCCAAGCGCTTCATCCGCATCAAGAAGCGGGTGATCGTCGAGGACGGCGACAAGTGGGCACGCTTCGAACCCTTCGACGGTTTCAAGGTCGGCTTCACCATCGACTTCAAGCATCCGGTGTTCACGGCCGCGACCTCCAGCGCCGAGATCGACTTCTCCACCACCTCCTTCGTCAAGGAGGTCAGCCGCGCCCGCACCTTCGGTTTCATGAAGGACATCGAGATGCTGCGCGAGCGCAACCTCGTGCTGGGTGGCAGCATGGACAACGCCATCGTGCTGGACGACTACCGCGTGCTCAACGAGGACGGCCTGCGCTACGAGGACGAGTTCGTCCGCCACAAGATCCTGGACGCGATCGGCGATCTGTACCTGCTCGGCCGCAGCCTGGTCGGCGCCTTCTACGGCTACAAGTCCGGCCATTACCTCAACAACCAGCTGCTGCGCGCGCTGTTGGCCGACCGCTCGGCCTGGGAAGAGGTCACCTACAAGGACGACGCCTCCGCGCCCATCTCCTACGCGCATCCGGCCCAGGCCGTCTGAGCGCCCGGGTAACCTCGCCCGTCTGTTGCGCCGCCGCCACCGCGCAGGCCCGGCGACGGCCCTGCCACGGCGGGCGGATCTTGCGCGGCCCCCCAGCCCTCTGCCCGCCGCAGCGCCGGCCCCGTTTTCGGGCGTTTTCCCGCCCGATGCACTTCCCTTGGGCCATCAAATACGGTAAACGTACGGCCTTCGGTTTGCCGGCCACCCCCAAGGTGGCCGGCCGGACCAGGCCCGGAAGGCCGCATTCTAAGGAACGGACGCCAAGGCGATCAGCTTGGCCCGGAGCTCCGGGTCCTTGATGGTTTCGGCGGCCGCCCGCAGCGCATCGCGTGCGGCCCGCGAAAGGGGCAAACGCGGTGCCGCATCCGGGGGGACGGGCTGCATCGTCGCCACTTTCAACACCAGTTCGCGCGCCGGAAGGCCCGCGGCCCGTGCCGCTTCCAGCAGGTCGTCGGCATGCAGTCGCAGCTTGGCCTTCCAGACGGGCGAACCGACGAGAAAGACGAGCGTGCCGTCGCGCACATTGCCGAGCCGGCAATGGTCGGCGAGTGCGGACGGCAGGCAGTGGCGCAGTTGGCGGTCGAGCGCATCCAGCAGCAGGGCGCGCTCGATCACCCGGCCCAGACCGGCCTCCTTGACCGCCGCGAGCGGGTCCAGGAATCCGGACGGGGGCGAGGCGCCTGGATGACGAGGGGCGGATCGATTCGGCATGAATGTCATCATCGTAGCGAAATTCCTGAAATCACCTAAGAAATTTTCCCTGCAGGATCCGCGCTCGCTCGTCCTGCTGGGCGCGGCGCTCGGCGCGCTCCTGATGCTCGGCTTCCTCGCCGGCTTCACGCTGCGCGGGGTCGACGGGGCAGCGCTGGCCGAGGTCAAACGCCTGCAGCGGCAGGTGGCCGCGCAGAAGATCGAACTCGAAGAGGCCCGTGACAGCGCCCAGCGCGAGATCAACGCGATGGCGGCGCGACTGGGCGAGCTGCAGGCCCAAGCCACCCGCCTCAACGCCCTCGGCGAGCGCCTCACCCGGCTCGGCAAGCTCGACGACGGCGAGTTCAGTTTCGTCGACCTGCCCGGCATCGGCGGCGCCGAGCCCAGCGAGCCGGTCGTCGATACCAGCCTCACCGCCCGGCTGGATGGTGTGGCCGCCGAACTCGATCTGGCCGGCAACCAGCTGGCCCTGCTGGAGGCGCTGCTGATCGACCGCGACCTCGACGCCAGCCTGATGCCCTCCGGCCTGCCGGTGCGCAGTGGCTACGCCTCCTCGCACTTCGGCAACCGGCTCGACCCGCTCACCGGTTTCAACCAGTTTCACCGCGGCATCGACTTCAGCGGCCCGGCCGGCGCCGACGTGCTGGCAGTCGCCGACGGCGTGGTGATCTTCTCCGGCCGCGACGGCAACTACGGCAACCTGGTCGACATCGACCACGGTAACGGCTACATGACCCGCTACGCCCACAACAGCCAGAACCTGGTGCAGGTCGGCGAGCGTGTCCGCGCCGGCCAGGTCATCGCCAAGATGGGGCGTACCGGGCGGGCCACCGGCAATCACGTGCATTTCGAGGTCTGGCAGAACGGCCGGCCGGTGAACCCGCGGCAATACCTGCACCGCGCGCGCGGCTGAGGCATTGCCGCGGACGGGTTGGCTCTCGCACCCCGGGGCGCCGCCGTCGTGGGGCCGCTGCTCCGGCCAAGGCGTGGGGGCTTCCCGGGATGCCGCGGTTTCGCAGCCCCGATGAAGGCGGCAGCTCGCAATCCGGGGGGTGCTCGGCGCCCTTGCCGAATTCGGCTTTGCAGCATCCGGGCTGCGCGGCGTGTGCGTCAGTCTGGCCGGATCGGACGGATGGCGACGTCGGAGGAAGCCTTCCGGGGTTCCCGTCGCCGTCGCGGACCCGCCCTTGAAGCACACGACCGCGCCCCCACGTTAAACTACTGGTCTTGGCCGCGGTATGCGGCCTTTTCGCATGCGCGCGCGATCGGCGCACCCTCGTACCGTCAACCGGTTATCCCATGCTCAACAGCCTCCTGACCCGCATCTTCGGCAGTCGCAACGAGCGCCTGCTCAAACAGCTCCAGAAGACCGTCGCGAAGATCAACGCGCTCGAGCCGCAGATGCAGGCCCTCGACGACGAGGCGCTGAAAGCCAAGACCGCCGAATTCAAGCAGCGTCATGCCGGTGGCGAGAGCCTCGACGCGCTGTTGCCGGAAGCCTTCGCCGTCTGCCGCGAGGCTGCGCGCCGCGTGCTCGGCATGCGCCACTACGACGTGCAGCTGATCGGTGGCATGGTGCTGCATTCGGGCAAGATCGCCGAGATGCGCACCGGCGAGGGCAAGACCCTGGTCGCGACCCTGCCGGTGTACCTCAACGCCATCGCCGGCAAGGGCGTGCACGTGGTCACCGTCAACGACTACCTGGCCAAGCGCGATGCCGCCTGGATGGGCAGGCTCTACAACTGGCTGGGCCTGTCGGTCGGCGTGGTCTACCCGGGCATGCCGCACGGCGACAAGTACGAGGCCTACGCCGCCGACATCACCTACGGCACCAACAACGAGTTCGGCTTCGACTACCTGCGCGACAACATGGCGCTGCGCAAGGAGGACCGCTTCCAGCGCGGCCTCAACTTTGCCATCGTCGACGAGGTCGACTCGATCCTGATCGACGAGGCGCGCACGCCGCTGATCATCTCCGGCCCGGCCGACGAGTCGCCCGAGCTGTACGTCAAGGTCAATCGCATCGTGCCGCGCCTGACCCGGCAGGCGACCGAGGAAGGCGAGGGCGACTACTGGGTCGACGAGAAGCAGAAGCAGGTCCACCTGTCCGAGCAGGGCATGGAGAACGCCGAGCGCCTGCTGCGCGAGGCCGGGATCATCCGGGACGACGAGAATCTCTATGACGCCCAGAACATCGCCGTCGTCCATCACCTCAACGCCGCCCTGCGCGCCCACGCCATCTACCAGCGCGACGTGGACTACATCGTGCGCGACGGCGAGGTGATCATCGTCGACGAGTTCACCGGCCGCACCCTGCCGGGCCGGCGCTGGTCCGACGGCCTGCATCAGGCGGTCGAGGCCAAGGAGGGCGTGCCGATCCAGCGCGAGAACCAGACGCTGGCGAGCATCACCTTCCAGAACTACTTCCGCATGTACGACAAGCTGGCCGGCATGACCGGCACGGCCGACACCGAAGCCTACGAATTCCAGACCATCTACGGCCTGGAAGTGGTCGTCATCCCGACCAACAAGCCGATGATCCGCCAGGACCATCCGGACCTGGTCTTCCTCGGCAAGATGGCCAAGTTCAAGGCTGTCGTGCAGGACATCAAGGACTGCCACCAGCGCCGGCAGCCGGTGCTGGTCGGCACCACCTCGATCGAGACCTCCGAGCTGCTCTCGCGCATCCTCAAGGAGGAGGGCATCCCGCACGAGGTGCTCAACGCCAAGCAGCACGAGCGCGAAGCGCACATCGTTGCCCAGGCCGGCCGCCCGGGCGCGGTCACCATCGCCACCAACATGGCCGGCCGCGGTACCGACATCGTGCTCGGCGGCTCGCTCGAGGCCGAGCTGGCCGCACTCGGCGAGGATGCGCCGGAGGCCGAGAAGCAGCGCATCCGCGAAGAGTGGAAACGGCGTCACGACGAAGTCATCGCCGCCGGCGGTCTGCACATCATCGGTACCGAGCGCCACGAATCCCGTCGCATCGACAACCAGCTGCGCGGTCGTGCCGGTCGCCAGGGCGATCCCGGCTCCTCGCGCTTCTACCTGTCGCTGGAAGACAACCTGATGCGCATCTTCGCCTCCGACTGGGTGCAGAAGGCGATGCGGATGATGGGCATGAAGGAGGACGACGTGATCGAGGATCGCCTCGTCAGCCGCCAGATCGAAAAGGCCCAGCGCAAGGTCGAAGCCCACAACTTCGACATCCGCAAGCACCTGCTCGATTTCGACGACGTCGCCAACGACCAGCGCAAGGTCATCTACCAGCAGCGCAACGAGCTGCTGGAGGCCGAGTCGGTCAAGGACTCCGTCGACGGCATCCGCCACGACGTGTTCTGGGATCTGGCCCGCCGCTACGTGCCGGAAGGCTCGGTCGACGAGCAGTGGGACGTGCCGGGCCTGGAGCGCGCGCTGGCCGACGAGTACGGCATCCAGGTCGATTTGCAGACCGCGGTGAAGACGCACGAAGAACTCGACGCAGACGGCATCGCCCGCCTGGTCGTCGAGGCGGCCGACCGCCATTTCGCCGCGAAAGAGGCCGAGATCGGCGAGGCCGACATGCGCAACATCGAGCGCTTCATCATGCTGCAGGTGCTCGACCAGAACTGGAAGGAGCACCTGGCGCGCATGGATTACCTGCGCCAGGGCATCCACCTGCGCGGCTACGCGCAGAAGCAGCCCAAGCAGGAGTACAAGCGCGAGAGCTTCGAGCTGTTCTCCGAGATGCTGGAGAAGGTCAAGCGCGACCTGATCCAGATCCTCGCCCGCATCCGCATCCGCAGCGAGGAGGAGATCGCCGCGCTGGAGGCCGCCGAGCGCCAGCGCCAGGCCAACCGGCCGATGCAGTTCCAGCACCCGGAGACCGGCGGCTACGGCGCCGACGAGGAGGCCGCCGAGGTCGAGGCCCGGCGCCTGGCCGGGGCCGGTCAGCCGGTGGTGCGCGACATGCCCAAGGTCGGCCGCAACGACCCGTGCCCCTGCGGCTCCGGCAAGAAATACAAACAATGCCACGGCCGCCTGAGCTGAACCTCGCGGATCGGCAGTCGGCCGCTGCGCGGCAACGGTCGCTGCGCGGCCTGCGCCTTCGCGTCGCTGGCTCGGAAATGGGGAGTCGCAACCGCGTCCACCTCCCCGTCCACGAGACGAGGCTCTGCGCAGCAGCGCCTTCGCGTGCGGTGCGTGGGAGGGGTGGGGTGCGGTCCGGTCCGGTGACATCGCGAAGGCTCCCATCGCCGTAACACGACTCGGCGGCCTTGCCGTGACTACCGATTCCCGATTCCCGGTGCCCGATTCCCGGCGTGTCCACGTTGCCGCCGCCGTCCTCGCCGACGCCGGCGGCCGCATCCTGCTCGCACGACGTACCGAAGGGCGCGACCTCGCCGGCGCCTGGGAGTTTCCCGGCGGCAAGCTGGAAAACGGCGAATCGCCCACCGCCGGCCTCGCCCGCGAACTGCACGAAGAACTCGGCATCGCCGTCGATCCCGCCGACTGCTCGCCGCTGATCGCCGTGCCCTTCGCCTACGCCGACAAGCGCATCCTGCTCGACGTGTTCCGCATCGCGCGCTGGCAGGGCGTTCCGCGTGGGCTGGAGAACCAGGCGCTGGCCTGGGCGCCGCCCGAGCGTCTGCACCGTTATCCCATGCCGCCGGCCGACCGTCCCGTGGTCGCGGCCCTGCGCCAGCCCGAGGGCTATCCGATCACGCCCGAGCCGGGCGACGACCACGCGGCTTTCATCGAGCGGATCGAACGCGTCCTGGCCGCCGGCTGGCGGCGCATCCAGCTGCGCGCGCGCCGCCTGGGTACGGATGCCCTGCGTCCGCTGGCCGCGCAAGTCGCCGCCCGCTGCCGTGAGGCGGGCGCCGAACTGCTGCTCAACGGCGACATCGCCCTGGCGCGCGAACTCGCCCTCGGCGTGCACCTGCGCGCCGACCAGCTGGCCGGGCTGAAGCGGCGTCCGCTGCCCGAGGGTCAGCCGGTCGCCGCCTCCTGTCACGATGCCGATGAGCTGGCCCGTGCCCAAGCGCTGGGCGTCGACTTCGCCGTGCTCGGCCCGGTACGACCCACCACCAGCCATCCCGGCGCCACGCCGCTCGGCTGGGACGGCTTCGCCGCCCTGCGCGAGCGCACCACGCTGCCGCTGTATGCGCTCGGCGGCCTGCAGCCTGACGACATCGCCCAGGCGCGCCGTCACGGTGCCCAGGGCGTGGCCGGCATCTCCGCGTTCTGGCCGTCGGCCACCTGACGACCTCTGCCCGGCCGGAGCGGGGCAAGCCGCCGATCATGTCGGCGCGCGGCGCGCCGTCGCGTCCGCCGCCATGGCCAGATAGCGCGCGTGCAGCGCGGTGACCGCCGCGTCC
>JBEQAM010000064.1:0-8693 GCA_041640375.1 Rehaibacterium sp.
GACATCTTCGACCCCACCAACGGGTACACGGCTATTCACGCCGATGTGGCCAGACGGCTGCCGTTCGACCGCATCAGCCGGCGTTATTTCTTCGAGACGGACATGCTCTTCCGCCTCAATACGCTCAGGGCGGTGGTGGTCGATGTGCCGATGGATGCGCGCTATGGCGACGAGAAGAGCAACCTGAGGATCTCCCGGATACTGGGCGAGTTCCTGTTCAAGCACGCTCGCAATTTCGGCAAGCGCATCTTCTACAACTATTTTCTGCGCGACGTTTCGGTGGCCAGTCTGGAATTGGTGGCGGGCGCCGGACTGCTGGCGTTCGGTGCCGGCTTCGGCGGCTGGCACTGGTGGGCCTCGGCGCAGGCGGGCACCAGCACGCCGGTGGGGACGATCATGATCGCGGCCCTGTCCGTGCTCTCCGGTTTGCAGCTGCTGCTGGCTTTCGCCGGTTACGACATCGCGACCGTGCCGCGGCGGGCGATTCACAGGCGGGTCGGGCGAGTCCGTGGCGCCGCGTCGGCCCGCTCTGCCCAGCCGCCATTGCCCTAAAGTCCGCTGCCGGGGCGCAGGCCGGCGCGGTAAACTCTGCCGCTCCCTGCACAACCGGATCGTGACCATGGTGGACAGCGTGAACACACCGGCCGGCGCGCGGCACGGCGCCGACCGCAAGCTCTACGCCAGCGCCGAGGCGGCGCTGCGCGACATCGTCCGCGACGGGCAGACGCTGGCGGTCGGCGGCTTCGGCCTGTGCGGCATCCCCGAGGCGCTGATCGCGGCGCTGCGCGACAGCGGCGTCACGGGGCTGACGGTGATTTCCAACAACGCCGGCGTGGACGGCTTCGGCCTCGGCATGCTGCTGAGCACGCGGCAGATCAGAAAGATGATTTCGTCCTACGTGGGCGAGAACAAGGAGTTCGAGCGGCAGTTCCTGGCCGGCGAACTGGAGCTGGAATTCAACCCGCAGGGCACGCTGGCCGAGCGTCTGCGCGCCGGCGGCGCCGGCATCCCGGCCTTCTTCACCCGCACCGGCTACGGCACGGTGGTGGCCGAGGGCAAGGAGACGCGCCAGTTCGGCGAGCACTGGTACGTGATGGAGACCGCGCTCACCGCCGACGTGTCGCTGGTCAAGGCGTGGAAGGCCGACAAGGCCGGCAATCTGGTGTTCCGCAAGACCGCGCGCAACTTCAACCCGGCCTGCGCGATGGCCGGACGGGTTTGCGTGGCCGAGGTCGAGCAACTGGTCGAGATCGGCGAGATCGACCCCGATCACGTGCACCTGCCCGGCATCTACGTCGACCGCATCGTGGTCAACCCGACCCCCGAGAAGCGCATCGAGCAGCGCACCGTGCGCAGCGCCTGAGGAGAAGACCATGGCCTGGACCCGCGAGCAGATGGCGCAGCGCGCCGCGAAAGAACTCACCGACGGCATGTACGTCAATCTCGGCATCGGCCTGCCGACGCTGGTGGCCAACTTCATCCCGGAGGGGATGGACGTGTGGCTGCAGAGCGAGAACGGTCTGCTCGGCATCGGCCCGTTCCCGACCGAGGACGAGGTGGACCCGGACCTGATCAACGCCGGCAAGCAGACCGTCACCGCCCGCCCGGGAGCGAGCTATTTCGGCAGCCACGACAGTTTCGCGATGATCCGCGGCGGCCACATCGACCTGGCCATCCTCGGCGCGATGCAGGTCACCGACCGCGGCGATCTCGCCAACTGGATGATCCCCGGCAAGATGGTCAAGGGCATGGGCGGGGCGATGGACCTGGTGGCCGGCGTCAAGCGGGTGGTGGTGCTGATGGAGCACACCGCCAAGGACGGCAGCCACAAGATCCTGCCCGCCTGCACGCTGCCGCTGACCGGCGTGGGCGTGGTCAACCGCATCATCACCGAGCTGGCGGTGATGGACGTGACGCCGGACGGCCTGGCGCTGGTGGAGCTGGCGCCGGGGGTGAGCGAGGACGAGCTGCGCGGGAAGACCGGGGTGCCGCTCAGGCGCGCCGCCTGAAGCCTGCCCTCCCGGCAGGCGCGCGCTGCCAGCAAAAACAAACGGCCGCCCCGGGGGCGGCCGTCCGCGCAGGCGCCGTCGCGGCGGCTCAGCCCAGCGCCGCCTCCAGCTCCGGCACGAGCTTGAACAGGTCGCCGACCAGGCCGATGTCGGCGACTTCGAAGATCGGCGCCTCGGGGTCCTTGTTGATGGCGACGATGGTGCCGGCGTCCTTGATGCCGGTCAGGTGCTGGATCGCGCCGGAGATGCCGATGGCCAGGTACAGTTCCGGGGCGATGATCTTGCCGGTCTGGCCGACCTGCAGCTCGTTGGGCACGTAGCCGGCGTCGACCGCGGCGCGCGAGGCGCCGACCGCCGCGCCGAGCTTGTCGGCGAGCCGGAAGATGATGTCGAAGTTCTCCTTCGAGCCGAGGCCGCGGCCGCCGGACACCACGCGCGATGCGCTCTGCAGGTCCGGGCGGTCGCTCTTGCCCTGCCGGAGTTCGACGAAACGGGTGTGGGTCGGCAGGGCGACATCGACGCTGGCGCTCTCGATGGCGGCGTCGCCGCCGGTGCCGGCAGCCGGCCACGAGGCCACGCGCACGGTGGCGACCACGGTACGGTCGGCCGGCGCCTGCACGGTGACGATGGCATTGCCGGCGTAGATCGGCCGCCGGAAGGTGTGCGTGCCCTCGACCGCCATCACGTCCGACACCTGCGCCACGCCCAGCCGCGCCGCCACGCAGGGCATCAGGTCCTTGCCGAAGGTGGTGGAGGGGCCGAACACGTGGCTGTAACCGGCGGCGATCTTGGCCACCTGCGGCGCCAGCACCTGGGCGATGGGGTGGGCGTTGGCGGGGTTGGCGACGGCGATGACCTTGCGCACGCCGTCGAGCCTGGCCGCCTCGGCGGCGACGGCGGCCGGGTCGGCGGCCAGCACGACGATGTCGATGGCCGCGGGCGCGAGCGCGGCGGCGGCGCTGACGCACTTGGCGGTGGCCGGGTTGAGTTTGCCGTCGAGGTGCTCGGCGACGATCAGGACGTTGCTCATGGAAGCGTTCTCCGTGTTGCAGGCTCCCCTGTCGGAGCGGCGTGAGCCGCGACAGGCGTACCAGCGATGTTCCGGGTCGCGGCTTACGCCGCTCCGACAGACAGGGCCGGGCTTACAGCAGGCCCTTGGCCTTCAGCGCCGACACCAGCTCGGCCACGTCCTTCACCATCACGCCCTTCTGGCGCTTGGGCGGCGGGGCGTAGCCCAAGGTCTGGAGGCCGCCGCCGTGGTCGACGCCGAGCTCGGCGAAGGCGATGGTCTCCAGCGGCTTGGACTTGGCCTTCATGATGTCCGGCAGCTTGATGAAGCGCGGTTCGTTCAGGCGCAGGTCGGTGGTGATGACGGCGGGCAGCTCGATCTCGAGCGTCTCCAGGCCGGCATCCACCTCGCGGGTGACGCGCGCCTTGCCGTCGGCGACCTCGACCTGGCTGGCGAAGGTGGCCTGCGGCCGGCCCCACAGCGTGGCCAGCATCTGGCCGGTCTGGTTGGCGTCGTCGTCGATGGCCTGCTTGCCGAGGATGACGAGGTCCGGCTGCTCCTTTTCGATGAGCTTGAGGAAGGCGCGGGCGGCGGCCAGCGGCTGCACCGCCTCGTCGGTGACGACGTGGATGGCGCGGTTGGCGCCCATCGCCAGGCCGTTGCGCAGATGCGCCTGGCAGTCGGCCGGGCCGAGGGTGACCACGACCACCTCGCTGGCCACGCCCTTCTCGCGCAGGCGCAGGGCCTCTTCCAGGGCGATTTCGTCGAACGGGTTGGCGGAGAGCTTGACGCCCTCGGTGACCACGCCGGAGCCGTCCGGCTTGACCTGGATGCGGACGTTGTAGTCCACGACCCGCTTGTATCCGACCAGGATCTTCATCGTCTTCAAGGTTTCCTGTGCGACGGGCCGCGCGGCGCGGGGCCGGCGGCGGAAGGGGAACGCCGGATTTTACCCGCCGGGGCGGGGCGGCGCATCCGCGTGCGCCGCTCCTGCGGCACTGCCGGTACACTCGGCCCACGCGGGCCGTCAGCCGCAGCCACCACGCCCGGAGCATGAGCGCCATCCCCGCCGCCCACATCGACGCCTCCGTCCCCGGCCGCCTGCGCCTGCATGGGGAATGGACCTTGCCCGAGGCGGCGACGCTGGAGCGCGAGCTGTCGCGCGATTTCGGTCGCATCGAGCGGGTCGAGGTCGCCGCCATCGAGCGGCTCGACTCGGCCGGGGT
The DNA here is from genome assembly GCA_041640375.1 of Rehaibacterium sp. Taxonomy (GTDB): domain Bacteria; phylum Pseudomonadota; class Gammaproteobacteria; order Xanthomonadales; family Xanthomonadaceae; genus Rehaibacterium. Next base: position 4,245 of record JBEQAM010000064.1, read on the forward strand.
GGTGGTGATCCTGCGCCTGCTCGACCGGCTTGGCCTGGACCCCGCCACGCTCGACTGGCGCGACGAGCACTGCGCGCTGGCGCAGACGGTCGGCCGCGCCTTCGCCATCGAGCCGCACCCGCTGCGGCGCGATTACGGGGTGAAGGCGCTGGTCGAACGGGTCGGTCACGCCGTGCACGAGGTGTGGGCGCAGGGCCGGATGCTGCTCGGCTTCCTCGGCCTGAGCCTGGCCACGCTGGCCGGCGTGCTGCTGCGCCCGGCCAGGCTGCGGCTGACCGCCACCGTGCATCACATGGAGCAGGTCGGGCTGGATGCGGTGCCGCTGACCGCGCTGCTGAGCTTCATGATCGGCGCGGTGGTGGCCTTTCTCGGCATCACCGTGCTGCGCGACTTCGGCGCGGAAGTGTTCGTGGTCGAGCTGGTGGGGTTCTCCTTCCTGCGCGAGTTCGGCGTGCTGCTGACCGCGATCCTGCTCGCCGGCCGCACCGCCAGCGCCTTCACCGCGCAGATCGGCGCGATGAAGGCGCGCGAGGAGATCGACGCCATCCGCACCCTCGGCCTGGACCCGATCGAGCTGCTGGTGATCCCGCGCCTGCTGGCGCTGCTGGTGATGCTGCCGCTGCTGAGCTTCCTGGCCGCGCTGGCCGGCATCGCCGGCGGCCTGGTGATCTGCATGCTCGAGATGGGGATGTCGCCGGAGGCGTTCGTGGTGCGGCTGCACGAGACCATCCAGTTGCGCCATGTCGTCACCGGCCTGAGCAAGGCGCCGGTGTTCGCGGCGGTGATCGCGCTGATCGGCTGCCTGGAGGGCTTCAAGGTCGGCGGCACGGCGCAGTCGGTCGGCGAGCGCACCACTTCCAGCGTGGTGCAGAGCATCTCGCTGGTGATCCTGCTCGATGCCGTCGCCGCGGTGTTCTTCATGGAGATGGGCTGGTGAGCGAGGCCACGGACGACATCGCCATCCGCATCCGCGGCCTGGTCAACCGCTTCGGCACGCAGACCGTGCACGACGGGCTCGACCTGGACGTGCGCCGCGGCGAGATCATGGGCATCGTCGGCGGCTCGGGCTCCGGCAAGTCGGTGCTGATGCGCACCATCCTGCGGCTGCGTCCGCCGCAGGCCGGCAGCATCCGCGTGCTCGGCGTGGACGTGCTCGGCGACGAACACGGCGCGCATCGCATCCTGGAGAAGCGCACCGGCGTGCTGTTCCAGGATGGCGCGCTGTTCTCCTCGCTCACCGTCGAGGAGAACGTCCAGGTGCCGCTCAAGGAACACTACCCCGACCTGCCGCGCGAGCTGATCGAGGACCTGGCGCGGGTGAAGATCCGTCTCGCCGGCCTGCCCGAGGGTACCGGCGCGAAATATCCGGCGCAGCTGTCCGGCGGCATGCGCAAGCGCGCCGCGCTGGCGCGTGCGCTGGCGCTGGACCCGGAGCTGCTGTTCCTGGACGAGCCCACTGCCGGCCTCGACCCGATCAGCGCCGCCGCCTTCGACGAATTGCTGCGCACGCTGCAGCGGTCGCTGGGGCTGACCGTGTTCCTGATCACCCACGACCTGGACACCCTGTACGCCATCTGCGACCGCGTGGCCGTGCTCGGCGACGGTCGCACGCTGGCGGTGGGCACGCTGGCCGAGGTGGGCCGTGTCGAGCACCCGTGGGTGCAGGACTACTTCCACGGCCCGCGCGGGCGGGCCGCCGCCGGCGCCTGAGCCGGGGGGCGGGATTGGTTGCAGGCGCGGGGTTGCCGCGATCGCCGCGCTGCGGCGCAGGCTGCAAGGCGGGCCCGACCACGGGCGGGAGAACCCTGCCGCGATCCCGTATCCTTTGCCCGACCCACGCCCGGAGTCACCATGGAAACCAAGGCCAACCACGTCCTGATCGGCGCCTTCACCCTCGCCGTCTCGGCCGGCCTGCTGCTGTTCGCGCTGTGGGCCGCCAAGTACGCGTCGGAAAGCTCCTGGGCGGAATACGACGTGATCTTCCGCGAAGCCGTCACCGGCCTGTCGGTCGGCGGCATGGTCCAGTACAACGGCATCACCGTCGGCTCGGTGCGCCATCTGTCGCTGGCGCCGGACGACCCCAGCCAGGTGATCGCCCGTATCCGGGTCGGCGCCGACACGCCCGTGCTGCGCGATACCACCGCCCGCCTCGCTCTGACCGGTCTGACCGGCGTGGCCTTCATCCAGCTCTCCGGGGGCAGCCCCGGCAGCCCCCGGCTCCTCGCGCGCGAGGACGAGCCGGTGCCGGTGATCGTGGCCGAGGAGTCGGCGCTGCAGAAGCTGTTCGCCTCGTCCGAGGACATCGCCATCGCCGCCAGCGAGGTGCTGGTGCGGCTGCGCAACATCCTCAGCGACGAGAACGCCGCGCGCATCGCCACCACCCTGTCCAACATCGATGCGGTCACCACCACCATCGCCGCCGAGCGCGAGGACATCGGCGCCTTGATCCGCTCCGCGCGTGAGGCCTCCGAGCGTCTGGAAGGCAGCCTGCGGCGCTTCGACCGCCTCGCCACCGCGCTGGACGAAAACCTGACCGACGAGCTGCCGCAGCTGCTCGGCAACCTCAGGCGGACGATGACGCAGGTCGATTCGCTCACCCGCCGCGCCGACGTCATCCTGGCCGAGAACCACGAATCGCTGGCCAGCTTCGGCAGCCAGGGGCTGGCCCAGGTCGGCCCGGCGTTGGCCGAGCTGCGCGAACTGCTGCGCGAACTGACCCGCATCAGCGCGCGCCTGGAGGACAACCCGGCCGCCTTCCTGCTCGGCCGCGACCAACCCAAGGAGTTCTCGCCGCGATGACCCGTCTGCCGTTGCCGCGCGCCGTCGTGGCGCTCGCCCTCGCCGCCGCGCTCGCGGCCTGTTCGCCGCTGCCGGCCAAGCGCACCAGCGCGCAGATCTACACCGCCGAGCCGCGCATCGCCGTCGACGAGACCTGGCCGCGGGTGACCTGGCAACTGGTGGTGGTCCGCCCGGTCGCCAGCCAGCTGCTCGATTCCAACCGCATCGCCGTGCGCCCGCGACCGGGCCAGTTGCAGGTGTACCGCGATGCGGTGTGGGTGGAGAGCGCGCCGAACCTGGTGCAGAACGCGATCCTGCGCGGCTTCGAGGATTCCGGCCGGATCGTCGCCGTGGGCCGGCCCGGCACCGGCCTGCGCGCCGACTATTCGCTGAGCCTGGACCTGCGCCGGTTCGAGACCGACTATCCCGCCGACGGCGGCGCGCCGCAGGTGCGGGTGGAGATCCGCGCGCGCCTGCTCGATGCGGTCAGCAACCAGGTGCTGGCCTCGCGCACCTTCGCCGCGGCGACGCCGCTGTCCGACACCGCCACGCCCGCCGCCGTGGCGGCGTTCGAGCCGACACTGGGGCAGGTCGCGCAGGACATCGTCGGCTGGACCCTGGTCACCGGCGAGGCCAACGCGCAGAGCGTGATGCGCCGCCGCTGAGGCGCGCTCGTGCAGGAACGACGTAGTCGTCTGCCGAAGGCCAAGGAAGGCCTGAACAAGTGCCGTCATCCCCGCGAAAGCTAGGATCCAGCGACTTCGAGCCTTTGAAAGTAAAGACACTGGATTCCCGCTTTCGCGGGAATGACGGGCAGAGGCGGGCTTGGTCAGAGGCTCCCTAACGGCTTCAGCCGCGACCCCGGGAGGCGAGAAACGAGTGAAGAGGAGTGAGGAGTGAGGGAAGAGCCAGGCATCGACACGCCGACGCTTTCCCTTGTTTCTCACTCCTCTTCACTCACTGCTTGTCTCTCGCGGCTTACGCCGCTCCCACAAGCCAGCCGTTCCTGCATCGGGCGGTGGACGATGCGGCGGAAGGTGAGGTTGATGCGCGCACCGACCGGGCGGGCGGTCTTCGGCAGGGCGTGGCGGTAGTGGCGCTGCGTCGCGCCGCGCATCACCAGCAGGCTGCCGTGCGGCAGCTCCAGCGCCAGTTGCCGCGCCTGGTCGCGGCGATGGCGCAGCACGAAGCGGCGGGCGGCGCCCAGGCTCAGCGAGGCGATGACCGGTGCCGGGCCCAGCGCGGGCTCGTCATCGCTGTGCCAGCCCATGCCGTCGGCACCGTCGCGGTACAGGTTGGCGAGCACGCTGTCGAAGCATTCGCCCGCCGCCGCCGACACGCGTCCGCGCAGGGCGGCGAGGGCGGGCGGCCACGGATGCGGCGCGAAGCGGGTGCGCGAGTAGGTATAGGCCGCGCCGGGATCGCCGATCCAGCAGCTCAGCCGCGGCGAGTCCACTTCGCGGCCGAAGAGGCGGATGCGGTGGCGCTCCCAGGCGATGCCCTCGCGCAGCGCGGCGAACAGCGCGTCGGCCTCGGCGGCGCACAGCCAGACCGGATCGAACAGCAGCTCGGCATCGGGCAGCGGCAGCGCTTGCAGGCTCATGCGTGCGATTGCACTCGATTGTAGGAACGATGCAGTCGTCTGCCGCAGGCTCACGCCGCTCCGAGATG
>JBEQAM010000065.1:0-8622 GCA_041640375.1 Rehaibacterium sp.
CGCACACGGCCTCCAGCAGCCGCGCCGCGCCGACGAAGGCGCAGGAGGCCTTGAGTTGATGCAGCGTCGCCCGCGCGGCGGCCGCGTCGCCGGCGGCCAGTGCCTGCCGGATCGCACTGCGCTGCCGGGGCAGTTCGCTGAGAAAGAGCTGGCGCAGCGCCAGCACCGTCTCGCTGCGTCCACCGGCCGCGGCCAATGCGCGGGCTTCGTCCCAGACCGCGGCGGGCGGCGCGGCGGCGGGCGGCATCGGCACGACGCCGTCGAGACGTCTTCGCACGGCGGCGCGCAGGCTGTCGCCGTCCAGCGGCTTGAGCAGCACCTCGGCGAATCCTGCCGCGCGCAGGCTGGCGTGGCGTTCCGGGAAACGGTCGGCGGTCAGGGCCAGCGCGGTGGGTGTGGTACGGGCTTCCGAGCACAGGTCGGCGAGCAGTCGCTCGCCGCTGCCGTCGGGCAGGTTGGCGTCGATCAGCCACAGGCCGTGCACCTGCACACGGGCCAGTCGCCGGGCCTGGGCGGCATCGGTGGCCAGATCGACCGTGGCCGGCAGCGCTTCCAGCGCGGCGGTGAGGAAGGCGCCGCTGACCGGATCGTCCTCGACCAGCAGCAGGCGGGGTGTGGTGTTCATCGCCGAATCCTTAGCAACGACTATGCTGTGAGCATGCAGAGCGCAGGGACAGGCGGCAAGTGGCTGCTCCTGCTGGCCGGCCTGTGGCTGGTCCAGCCGGCCGCCGCGCGCACGCTGCGGGCGGAGATCGCCGCACTGGACGCCGGACTGGCGCGGGTCGAAGGGCTGCGGCTCGAACTGCGCTGGCCCGACGGCGCGACGCAGGGTGAACTCGTCGTCACCGTCGATCGTCTCGATGCCGACGACTTCGGCTACCGCTTCGCCGCGCTCGACTGGCGCTGCCCGCTCGCTCGCGACGGCGAGGGCAACTGGCGCTGCGAGGGGACGCTGCGCAGCGCCGGCCATCCCGACAAGCGTCTGGCGGTAGCCGTCTCGGCGGTGGCTACCGAGGTGGACCTGATGCAGGGACGCAGCCGGGTCGGCCTGCGCCGCCACGTCGCCGCGCCCGACGACACGCGGCTGCTGCTGGAGCGGGTACCGGTGGCCTGGCTGCAATCCTTTCTCGCCACGCTGTGGGCGGAAGGGCGGCCACAGGCCGGGCGGGTCGATGGCCGGCTGAGCATTCGCGCGCCGGCTGACGCGCCGCTGCAGGTGGCCGGCGACCTGCGTCTGGCCGGGACCGGGCTGGACACGCCCGATGGCTGGCTGGCGGCGGAAGGCGTGGCGGCGAATGTGCGCCTGGACTACCGCCGCGACGAGCGGCACCAGCGACTGAGCCTGCGCGGCGAATTGCGCGGCGGCGAGCTGCTGGCCGGCACGCTGTATGTCCCGCTGCCGGCGACGGCGCTGCCGTTCGAACTGGCCGGCGAGCAGCGCGGCGCCGGCGGCTGGCGTTTCCCGCGCCTGCGCTGGGACGACGGCCGGACGCTCGCGCTGGAAGGCAGTCTGGCCCTGGATGCCGACTTCGGGCTCACCGCGCTGGAGCTGACCGCCCGCAGCGACGACCTGGCCGCGCTGCATGAGCGCTATCTCACCGGCTGGCTGGGACTGATCGGCCTGGCCGACCTGCAGCTGCACGGTGCGGCGGACGCCGCGTTCTCGCTCGATGCCGACGGCCCGCGCACGCTGCGCCTGCGACCGCGGGCAGTGAACATCGTCGATCCGGCCGGCCGCTTCGGCGTCGCCGGGCTCGCCGGCGATCTGCACTGGACCGCCGCGGCGCAGCCGCAGCGCGGCGAGCTGCACTGGGCCGGTGGGGCGCTCTACGGCATCGGCCTCGGCGCCGCGCGTTTTCCGCTCGAGAGCAGTGCCCGCGAACTGCGGCTGGCGTCGCCGGTCGTGCTGGACGTGCTCGCCGGCACGCTGCGTCTGGACGACTTCCGGCTCACGCCGCCGCTCGGCACGGCGGGTGCCCGTGCCCAGCTCGGCATCGACCTGCAGGGCCTGGACCTCGCCCAGTTGTCGCAGCGGCTCGGCTGGCCACCGTTCACCGGTAGCCTGGGCGGTCGCATCCCCGCCGCACGCTATGCCGACAACCGCCTGGTATTCGAGGGCGGGTTGTCGATGAACCTGTTCGATGGCGAGGTGCGGATCGGTGCGCTGTCGATGGAGCGCCCCTTCGGCGTCGCGCCGACCCTGAGCGCCGATGTCGATTTCTCGGGCCTGGACCTGGAGCCGCTCACCGCGGCCTTCGGCTTCGGCGAGATCACCGGTCGGCTGCAGGGGCGCATCGCCGGCCTGCGCCTGCTCGACTGGTCGCCGGTCGCCTTCGATGCCGACCTGCATACCGACCCGGACTGGCGCGGTCGCCGGCGGATCAGCCAGCGCGCCGTGCAGGACATCTCCAACATCGGCGGCGGCGGGTTGGCCGCCGGCCTGCAGAACCAGCTGCTGCGCCGCTTCAGCAGCTTCGGCTACAGCCGTATCGGCATCCGGTGCCGGCTGGCCGACGACGTGTGCCGGATGGACGGTATCGGTTCAGCGGGGCAGGGCTATACCATCGTCGAAGGCGCCGGCCTGCCGCGGATCACCGTGGTCGGCTTCCAGCGCCGGGTCGACTGGCCGGTGCTGGTCGATCGGCTGAAGGCGGCCACCGAGGGTCAGACGCCCATCGTCCGATAAGGAGTTCTCCATGCGCAGGCTGCTCGTTCCTTTCCTGGCGCTGACGCTGCTCACGCTCAGCGCCTGCGTCACCATCAATGTCTACTTTCCGGCCGCCGAGGCCCGCGAGGCGGCGAAGGAGTTCGTCGACAAGGTGATCGGCGAAAGCGGCGACGACCAGCCACCGGCCGCGCGCGACGACCGCGGCGCGATGCGCTCGCCGGGTGAGGCGATCCTGTCCTTCTTCATCGGCAGCGCCCATGCCCAGTCGGCCGACATCAACATCCGCACGCCGGCGATCCAGGCCATCCAGTCGCGCATGGCCGAACGCTTCCGCACCCACCTGCAGCCGCACTTCGATTCCGGCGCCCTGGGCTTCACCAGGGACGGCCTGATCGTGGTGCGCGACGCTTCGAAGGTGCCGCTCAATGCCCGCGTCGCGCTCAACCAGCACGTCGCCGACGACAACCGCGACCGCAACGCCGTCTACCGCGAGATCGCCGTGGCCAACGGGCACCCGGAGTGGGAAGGCCAGATCCGCGAGATCTTCGCCAGCCAGTGGGTGGCCAGCGCGCGCAGTGGCTGGTGGTACCAGGACAACGGCGGCTGGCGGCAGAAGTAGACCGATATCGCACGAAACGCGGCGAACACGCGGGGCGCGGATTTGAGACAATCCGCGCCCCGCTGTCATTCCGGATGCCCGTGTCCCGCTCCGACGCACCGAAAGAATTCGAGCTCGACATCGTCGATCTCAGCCACGACGGCCGCGGCGTCGCCCGCCGCGAGGGCAAGGCGATGTTCGTCGCCGGCGCACTGCCCGGCGAGCGCGTGCGGGCCAGGCTGACCCGCCGGCATCGCAACTTCGACGAGGGCGAAACGCTGGAGGTGCTGGCGGCGTCGCCGGATCGGGTCGCGCCGCGCTGCGCGCACTTCGAGCAGTGCGCCGGCTGCGTGCTGCAGCATCTGGATGCCGGCAGGCAGATCCAGGCCAAGCAGAAGGTGCTGCTGGAGAACCTCGAGCGGATCGGCCACGTGAGCGCAGAACGCATCCTGCCGCCGCTCACCGCCGACAGCTGGGGCTACCGCCGCAAGGGCCGGCTGTCGGTGCGCTGGGTGGAAAAGAAAGGCAAGACGGTGGTGGGCTTTCGCGAGACCAATCCGCGCTTCGTCGCCGATATCGCCCGTTGCGAGGTGGTGGTGCCGGCGATCGGCACCCGCATCGGCGAGATCGCGGCCATGGTCGACCGCCTCGACGGCAAGCGCGAGATCCCGCAGATCGAATTCATCGCCGGCGACGAAGCGGTGGCGCTGGTCTTCCGGCATCTCAAGCCGCTGAGCGAACGCGATACCGGCATCCTCACGCGGTTCGCGCAGGACAGCGGGCTGGCGGTGTTCCTGCAGTCCGGCGGCGTCGATTCGGTGCGCCCGCTGTGGCCGCAAGCCGTGCCGCTGTCGTTCCGGCTGGCCGACTCCGGCATCGAGCTGGCCTTCCGCCCGCTCGACTTCATCCAGGTCAACGCCGCCATCAACGACCGCATGATCGCCCACGCGCTGGACCTGCTCGATCCGCAGGCCGACGACCGCGTGCTCGACCTGTTCTGCGGTCTGGGCAACTTCACCCTGCCGCTGGCCCGCCGCGCCGGTCGCGTGGTCGGCGTCGAGGGCGAAGCCGGGCTGGTGCAGCGGGCGCGCGACAATGCCGCCGCCAACGGTATCGGCAATGTCGAGTTCTTCACCGCCGACCTCGCCAAGGATCTGGCCGCCGAGCCGTGGATGCGCGACGGCTTCGACAAGCTCCTGCTCGATCCGCCGCGTTCCGGCGCCGACGTGGTGCTGGCGCAGCTTCCGCTCGAGGGCATCGACCGCATCGTGTACGTGAGCTGCCACCCCGGCTCGCTGGCGCGCGATGCCGGTTTCCTCGTTCGCGAGCGCGGCTACACGCTCAAGGCGGCCGGCGTGATGGACATGTTCCCGCACACCGCGCACGTCGAGAGCATCGCGCTGTTCGAGCGCTGAGCTTTTCGCGGGATCGGCTCACGCCGCGCCTGCAGGGGAATTCCATGGGCATCGAGATCGAACGCAAATTCCTGGTCGTCGGCGACGGCTGGCGCGCGGTCGCCCGACGGGTCGAGTTCATGGCCCAGGGCTATCTCAACGACGCCGCTTCGGTGGAGAGCGGCCGCCAGCGCTGCTCGGTGCGGGTGCGCATCACCGGCGAGGCAGCCTTCCTCAACATCAAGTCGCGCGAGCTGGGGTCTACCCGGCAGGAGTTCGAGTACGCGATTCCTGCGGACGAGGGCAGGGCGCTGCTCGAGCTGTGCGTCGGCGGCCGGCTCGAAAAGCGCCGTCACTACATCGAGCACGCCGGCCACCTGTGGGAAGTGGACGAATTTCTCGGCGACAACGCCGGATTGGTGGTGGCCGAGATCGAGCTGGAGGATCCCGACGAAGCCTTCGAGAAGCCCGGCTGGCTGGGGCGCGAGGTGACCGATCAGCGCCGCTACTACAATCTGGCCCTGGCCGAGCGGCCGTATTCGCAGTGGACGCAAGAGGAGAAGGCCTGATGCTCGTCATCGGCATCGCCGGCACCGGGCTGTCGGCACAGGAGAGAGACTGGTTGCAGCACCCGGCCGTGGCCGGCGTGATCCTGTTCAGCCGCAACTTCGCCTCGCGCGAGCAGGTGACTGAACTCAGCGCCGCGATCCGCACGGCCGCGCCGCGCCCGCAGTTGATCTGCGTGGACCAGGAGGGCGGGCGCGTGCAGCGCTTCCGCGAGGGCTTCACCGCGTTGCCACCGCTGAGCGTGTTCGGCGAGCGGTACGCCATCGACCCCGCCGCCGCGCTGGCGCAGGCCGAGGAGCACGCTTGGCTGATGGCGCGTGAGATCCTGGCGCTGGGTGTGGACCTGAGCTTCGCCCCGGTGGTGGATCTGGGCCGCGGCAACCGTGCCATCGGCGACCGCGCCTTACATGCCGATCCGGTCGTGGTCGCCGCATTCGCGCGCGCCTATGTGCGCGGCATGCACGCCGCCGGCATGGCCGCCACGCTCAAGCATTTCCCGGGACACGGCTCGGTGCTGGAAGACACCCACTTCGACCAGGCCCTCGACCCGCGTCCGCTCGATGCGCTGCGCGCCCAAGACCTGGTGCCGTTCGCGGCCGGCATCGCCGCCGGCGCCGATGCGGTGATGATGGCGCATGTGACCTACCCGGCCGTCGCGCCGGAGCCGGCCGGTTATTCACCGCGCTGGATCGACGGCATCCTGCGCGGCGAGCTGGGCTTCCGCGGCGTGGTGTTCTCCGACGACATCGGCATGGCCGCCGCCGAGAGCGCGGGCGGCGTCGCCGCGCGCATCGACGCCCACCTGGATGCCGGCTGCGACGTGGTGCTGGTGTGCGCGCCGGCGCTGGTCGAGGAGGCGCTCCGGGCGATGGATCGCCGTCCCACGTGCAACACGATGGCATTGACCGGCCTGCTCGGCCGCGGCCCGCGCGGCTGGGACGGCCTGCTGGCCGATCCCCGCTACGCCGCCGCCCGTGCCACGCTCGCCCACGACGACTCCCGTAAAGGACTGGCCTGACCATGCAGCGCGATCTTTCCGCCGCCCTGATGAATTCCGACCTGCTGTTCGACCGCGCGCAGATCGAGCAGGCCATCGCCCGCATGGCGGCCGCCATCCGTAACGACTACGCCGGCGAGCGGCCGGTGTTCCTGACCGTGATGCACGGGGGCATGCTGTTCGCCTCGCTGCTGGCGCTGGAGCTGGGCGGAGCGGTCGACCTCGAGTTCGACTACCTGCACGCCACCCGCTACCGCGGCGCCACCACCGGCGGCGGCCTGCACTGGCTGCGCCGGCCGACCGTGCCGCTGGCCGGGCGGCATGTGTTGCTGGTGGACGACATCGTCGACGAAGGTCATACCCTCGCCGAGGTGCGTGACTGGTGCCGCGGTCAGGGCGCCGCCGACGTCCGCATCGCCGCGCTGACGGTCAAGGTGCACGACCGCTGCGTGCCGGGCCTGGCTGCCGACTACGTGGGCCTCGAAGTCCCGGATCGCTACGTGTACGGCTTCGGCATGGACTTCCACGAACAGGGGCGAAACCTGCCGGGGATCTATGCCTTGCGAGCCGAAAGCTGACAGCGACCGCATCGCAGAGGAATCGCCACGCATGACCGACATCGCACTGGCCATCATCGGCGGCACCGGCCTCTACCGGCTCGCCGCGCTGGAGAACATCGACAGCCTCGAGCGCGACACGCCCTACGGCGCCGCGTCCGGGCCGGTGCGGGTCGGCGACTTCGCCGGCCGCCGCATCGCCTTTCTCGCCCGCCATGGCGAGGGCCATTCGGTGCCGCCGCACCGCATCAACTACCGCGCCAACCTGTGGCTGCTGAAGGAAGCCGGCGCGCGCCGCGTGCTCGCGGTCAACGCCGTCGGCGGCATCACCGAGCGCTGGGGGCCGCGCACGCTCGGCGTGCCCGACCAGCTGATCGACTACACCTGGGGCCGTGTGTCCACCCTCTGCGAGGAGCCCGGCAGCGAGGTACTGCATGTGGACTTCACCGAGCCGTACACGCCCGCGCTGCGCCGGGCCGTGCTGGAGGCCGGCGCGGCGGCCGGCATCGCCCTGGTCGATGGCGGCTGCTACGGCGTCACCCAGGGGCCGCGGCTGGAGACCCGCGCCGAGATCGCGCGCTTGCGTCGCGACGGCTGCGATCTGGTCGGCATGACCGGGATGCCCGAGGCGGCGCTGGCGCGGGAACTGGGCCTGGATTACGCCTGCCTGGCGCTGGTCGCCAACTGGGCGGCCGGTTGTGGCGACCAGGCCGAGATCACCCTCGACGAGGTCTTCGCCAACCTCGAGCACGCCACCGCGCCGATTCCCCGGCTGCTCGAGCGCCTGCTGGCGGATTGAGTGCCCTGTTGGCAAGCGTGTGGGGCTTTCGCATACTCGGGCCGTGCGCGCCAACACATCCGTACCGGATGGCCACGCTGCTGACGGGCACGTCGTTGTGGGGAAACTATTCGAGGTCGAAATGAGTTACGGCACAGTCAAATGGTTCAACGACGCCAAGGGGTTCGGTTTCATCTCGCCCGAAGGCGGTGGTCAGGATGTCTTCGTCCACTATTCGGCGATCAGCGCCAACGGCTTCCGCACGCTGAAGGAAGGCCAGCGGGTGAGCTTCGAGATCGTCCAGGGGCCCAAGGGGGCGCAGGCGGCGGGCGTGAGCGTCGTCTCCTGATCCGCGGTCGCGTGTCGGCCTGAAGAAGAAGCCCCGCTCCGGCGGGGCTTCTTCGTTGCTGCGGTGGACATTCGGGGGCGACGGCGCAGAATCGGGGGCATCACCACTCCGACGGAGCCGGCCATGGACGATCTCAACCCATTCGAAACCCATCGTGTCGACAACCAGCCGCCGCCGTTCGAACCGCGCGACCTGTGGGCCAGCGATCGCGCGCTGCGGGCGGCGGTGACACGCGAGGGCGGCGGGTGGGGCGACGCGGCGCTGGCCGACTACGGCGCGATCATGGGCGACGAGGGTCTGGCGCTGGGCGTGGAGGCCAATCGCGACCGCCCGCGCCTGCGCACGCACGATCGTTTCGGCCATCGTATCGACCGCGTCGATTTTCACCCGGCCTATCATCGACTCATGCAGCTCGGCGTCGAGCATGGCGTGGCCGGCGGCGCCTGGCGCCAGACGCGTCCGGGCAGTCACGTGGTGCGTGCTGCGCTGACCTTCCTGCATCACCAGGCCGAGGCCGGCACCAACTGCCCGCTGACCATGACCCATGCGGCGGTGCCGGTGCTGCGCCGCGAGCCGGCGCTGCGCGAGTGGGCCGACAAGGCGGTCGCGCCGTACTACGACGGCCGCGATTTGCCGGTCGGCGACAAGGCCGGCGTCACGCTCGGCATGGGCATGACCGAGAAGCAGGGCGGCTCGGACGTGCGCAGCAACGGC
>JBEQAM010000066.1:0-8588 GCA_041640375.1 Rehaibacterium sp.
CGGCCAGTCACCCTCGACCTCCAGCGGCAGCCGCCGTGCGAAGCGGGCGCGGCCGAGCGCGTCGCCCATGTCGAGCAGGCGCGCGGTCCGTTGCCGCCACGCGAAATCCGCGCGCGCAGCGGCCACGCCGGCGGCCTGCGCCGCGTCGCAGACCACGTCCACATCCTCGGCGAACAGCGGCGCGCGCGCGCACCGGCGCAGCAGGCGCAGGCTCGCCGCGGGCGGCAACGGCAGCGGCAGACCGGGCGCGAGGAACTGTTCGACGAGGTCGCGCCAATGGCGTCGCAGGGCGTTCACGGTGGGCGGCGCGGGCGGTCGGAAACAGAGCCAATGCTACACTCGCCGCCTTTCGCCGCCGCGTCGCACGCGCATGCCCGACACCCGCCTGAGCTGCTTCGGCGCCCTCGCCCTCGAACTCACCCCCGGCACCCTCGCCGGTCGCCTCGCGCTGGCGCAGGACCAGGCGCGCGAACTCGGCGCACGGGTGGCGCGCGATCTGCTCAAGCTGGTGCCGGACGTCGCCGCGCTCGACCTCGCCTTCGTCGGCGCGCATTTCGACCCGGCCGAGCTGCTGCGCCCGGGCTGGCCGCGCCACGCCGGCTTGGTGGAACTGGTGCAGGGCGCGCCGGGCCGCCGCGACCAGGCGCGGGTGATCGCCTTCGGCAGCCGCGACGGCCGGCTGCCCGACGTGCTGGCGCCGGACGAGAACCTCGTCGGCGGGCCGCTGCGGCTGCTGCCCTTCGTCGCGGTCGGCGACGAGGCGACCGCGGCGGCCGTCGGCCACGCCTTCGAGGCGCGCCTGCTCGACATCGGCATGGCCGGCGCCGACACCGCACTGTACGCACAGACCGCATTCGGCGCCCAGGTCGAGCACGCCCGCTACCTGACCGTGCACGACCTGTGTGCGCTCACCGCCGTACAGTACGAACACGCTGGCCTCAAGCCGCTGTGGCCACTGATCGAGACCGCCCTGCTCGCGCCCGACCGCGAGGAATGGCTGGACGCACCGCCCGAGCCGTTGGCGCGCTACGCGGACGGCCAGGTGCGCCTGGCGATGCTCGATATCGACGCCTGGGCCGAGGGCGGCTTCGCGCCGGCCGGCATCGACGCCGCACGGATGCCGCGCGCCTTCGACCAGTTCGCCATGCGCCAGCGCCAGTTCGCCGCGGTGCTGGCCGCGCACGGCATCGCGGTGGTGTTCGACCACGCCCCCGCCGGCTGCGATCCGCGCGCGCTGCTGCGCGGTTGACCACGTGTCGCACATATTCCTGGAGCAGCGGCGTGAGCCGCGACCGGATGATTGGCGCGACCGCCGGTCGCGGCTCAGCCACGCCTACGCGACCACCTTCGCCAGCCAGGGCATGCCGGCCTCGTACATGAGATAGCCGGCGTCGCCCATGCCGAGCGAGGCGTAAGTGCGCTGCGCGGCGCGGTTCTCCTTCTCCACGTACAGGCGCAGGCCGCACACCGTCTCGCCGGCGGCCTCGGCCAGTGCGTGCACGTGCCGGTACAGCGCGGCGAACACCCCGTGGCGACGGTGCTCGGGCGCGACGTACACGCTCTGGATCCACCACCAGTCGCCGCAGCGCCAGTCGCTCCACTCGTAGGTGAGCATCAGCGTGCCGGCCGGCACCCGCGCCGGCGCGCGGCCGGCGAATGCCACCTCGCGTTCGCCCGCTTCGCCGGACGCCTCCGCTACCGCTCGGTCGGCGACGAAATAGCGGCCACGCGCCGGCTGTTCGATCACGGTGCGGATGCCGCACCGCACGGTATTCGGGTCGAGCCGCTTGTGCTCGGTTTCCAGCGCCATTGCGCAGGCCCAGTCGGCGAGCAGCGCGATGTCGTCGGCGGTGGCGGGGCGAATGTGGATGTCGGTGCTCATGATTTGGCGTGCGTGGGCCGTGGGCTGTGGTCGATCCTGCCTGCCGCGGTCGCTGCACCGGCCCCTCGCCCGTTGCCGGCGCGAAGGCGCGAGGCTGTCGGTTCAGTGTTTGCGCCTGCGGCTGGCGCCGAGTTTGCGGGTGAGGGTGTTGCGGCCGAGGCCGAGCCGCTCGGCGGCCTGCTGGCGGTGGCCGTCGGTGTATGCCAGCGCGGTTTCGAGCAGGGTGCGGTCGAGCAGTTCGCGCGCCTGCGCGTGCAGGCCGGTGCGGCCTTCGGCGAGGCCGGCGCGCGCCCAGTCGGCGAGCGCGGCGGTCCAGTCACGGGCCTGCGTCGCGGCGGCCTCGCGGAAGGCACCGGCCAGATCGGCCGCGCCGATGGTTTCGCCGGGCGCCAGCGCGGCCAGCCGCCAGCACAGGTTCTCCAGCTCGCGCACGTTGCCGGGCCAGTCGTGGGCGTCGAGCCGGCGCAATGCCTCCTTGCCGAAGCGCTTGGCTGGCGCACCGAGTTTCGCGCTGGCCTGGGCGAGGAAGCGCGCCGCCAGCGCCGGGATGTCGGCCTTGCGCTCGCGCAGCGGCGGCAGCCGCAGCCGCACCACGTCGAGCCGGTGCAGCAGGTCGGCGCGAAAGCGGCCCTCGGCGACGGCCCGCTCCAGGTCCTGGTGGGTGGCGGCGATGACGCGCACGTCCACCGAGATCAGCTCGCGCCCACCGACGCGGAAGAACTCGCCCTCGGCCAGCACGCGCAGCAGCCGCGTCTGCAGCGGGGCCGGCATGTCGCCGATCTCGTCGAGGAACAGGGTGCCGCCGTCGGCCTGCTCGAAGCGGCCGATGTGACGCTTGCTGGCGCCAGTGAAGGCGCCGGCCTCGTGGCCGAACAGCTCGCTTTCCAGCAGCTCGGCCGGAATCGCGGCGGTGTTGAGCGCGACGAAGGGCCGCTGCGCGCGCGGCGACTCGCGGTGCAGCGCGCGCGCCACCAGCTCCTTGCCGGTGCCGGTCTCGCCGGTGATCAGCACCGACAGCGGCGCCTGGGCGAGGCGGCCGATGGCGCGGAACAACTCGCGCATCGCCGGGGTGTCGCCGATCAAGGGATCGTCGTCATCGATACGCGCGCCATCCGTCGCCGCCGTCTCGTCGCCGGCCTCGGCCGGCGGCAGCGCGCGCGCCGCCAACGCCACCGCCGCGTCGAGGTCGAACGGCTTGGACAGGAATTCGTGCGCACCGCCGCGGAATGCGCCGGCGGTCGAGGCGATGTCGGTGTAAGCCGACATCACGATCACCGGCAGCTCGGGGTGGCGGGCCTTCAGTGCGTCGAGCAAGCGCAGGCCGTCGAGGCCGGGCATGCGCACATCGGTGTAAACCAGCGCCGGTGGCGCCTCGGTCGCCAGCGCATCGAGCGCGGCCTGCGCGCTGTCGAAACCCCGCGCGCGCCAGCCGGCGTCGCGCAAGGCCTCGCTGAGCACGAAGCGCACGCTGCGGTCGTCGTCGACGACCCAGATCGTGCCGGCCGGCCGGGACATCACGGGCAGCATCCCTCCCCGGCCTGTGCCGACGGGGCGGCATTGCTGTGCGCCGAAGCGGCATCGGCCGTCGCGGCCTCGGCGGCCTCACCCCCGGGCGGCACACACGGCAGCAGCAGCGTGAACACGGTATGCCCGGGGCGCGAGCGGTAGCCGAGCGAGCCGCCGTGCTCGCGCGCCACCTGCTGCGCCAGCGGCAGGCCCAGGCCGGTGCCTTCGGCGCGGCCGCTGACCAGTGGCAGGAAGATGCGCTCGGCGAGCGCTTCCGGCACGCCGCGGCCGTCGTCGGCGATCTCGACGCGGATCGCCAGCCGGTGCGCCACGTCGCCGATCAGCACGTGGTGCTCGGCGCGGCTGCGCAGGGTGACGCTGCTGGCCCCGGACTCGAGCGCGTTGCGTACCAGGTTCCACACGGCCTGGGTGAGCCGGTCGGCATCGCCGGCCAGCTCGGGCAGGCTGGGGTCGTAGTCGCGCTCGATCTTCACCGCCCAGCCGGCCTCGGCATCGGCGAGCAGGCGCACGCGCTCGAGCACGGCGTGGATGTTGAGCGGCGCCAGCGCGCGCGGCGGTGCCGGGTTGAGCAGGCGTTCGACCAGCGCTTCGAGCCGTTCCACTTCCGAACGCAGCAGGTCGATCAGCTCGCGGGAACTCGCGTCCCCGCTGCGTCGCGCCAGCAGTTGCGCCGCACCCTTGAGGCCAGCCAGCGGGTTGCGGATCTCGTGGGCCAGCCCCTTCAGCGCCGCCGACAGCGCGGCCGGCAGCAGCCTGGCCGGATCCTCGCCGGGGAATTCCTCGGTGGCGTGCGCCTCCAGCCGCAGGCCGCCGTCGGTTTTGCGGCTCAGCCACAGGTCGGCGAAATGCTCGCCGCCGGCCGGCGAGCGCAGGCGCGTGCGGCGCGCCAGCAACGCGGCATCGCCCTCGCCCAGCCGCGCGGCCAGCTCGGCCAGCCGGCCGCCCTCGGCATCGAGTTCGTCCAGGGTTTGGCCGATCAGACGCCGCGCACTCACCCCCAGCCAGCGGGCGAAGGCCGGGTTGCAGCCGGCCAGCCGGCCGCCGCCATCGGCCCAGGCGACCGGGGTGGCCAAGGATTCCAAGGTGGGGCTATCCGGCATTGCACCATTGTAGTGCGAAACCGGACGCGACCGGGATGCGAAAACGGCCCGGTCGCCCGGGCCGTTGCATCGTCGCCGCCGCACGCGTCGATCAGAGCGCGTAGTACAGCTGGTACTCGAGCGGATGGGTCGCGGCGCGGAACTTGGTGACTTCCTGCATCTTCAGCGCGATGTAACCGTCGATGAAGTCGTCGCTGAACACGCCGCCGGCGGTGAGGAACTCGCGGTCCTTGTCCAGCGCATCGAGCGCCATGTCGAGCGAATGGCAGACGGTCGGGATGCCCTTCTCCTCCTCCGGCGGCAGGTCGTACAGGTCCTTGTCCATCGGCGCGCCCGGATCGATCTTGTTCTTGATGCCGTCCAGACCCGCCATCATCAGCGCGGCGAAGGTGAGGTAGCCGGACTGCATCGGATCGGGGAAGCGGATCTCGATGCGGCGCGCCTTCGGGTTGGTGACGAACGGGATGCGGCAGCTCGCCGAGCGGTTGCGCGCCGAGTAGGCCAGCATCACCGGCGCCTCGAAGCCCGGCACCAGGCGCTTGTAGCTGTTGGTGGTGGAGTTGGTGAAGGCGTTGATGGCGCGGGCGTGCTTGAAGATGCCGCCGATGTACCACAGCGCCAGCTGGCTGAGGCCGCCGTAGCCCTCGCCCATGAACAGGTTCTGCCCGCCCTTGGCCAGGCTCTGGTGCACGTGCATGCCGCTGCCGTTGTCGCCGACCAGGGGCTTGGGCATGAAGGTGACGGTGCGGCCGTTGCGGTGGGCGACGTTCTTGATGACGTACTTCATCGTCAGCAGCTCGTCGGCCTTCTTCACCAGCGAGTTGAAGCGGGTGCCGATCTCGCACTGGCCGGCGTTGGCGACCTCGTGATGGTGCACCTCGACCTCGATGCCGAGGCTGGCGAGCACCTTGCACATCTCCGCGCGCAGGTCGTGCAGCGAATCGGTCGGCGCGACCGGGAAGTAGCCGCCTTTCACGCCCGGCCGGTAACCGCTGTTGCCGCCCTCGTACTTCTTCTTCGAATTCCACGCCGCCTCTTCGGAGTCGATCTCGAAGAAGGTGTGGCCCATGTCGTTGGCCCAGCGCACCGAGTCGAAGATGAAGAACTCCGGCTCGGGGCCGAAGAAGGCCTGGTCGGCGATGCCGCTGGCCTTGAGATAGGCCTCGGCACGCTTGGCGACGCCGCGCGGGTCGCGCGAGTAGGCCTGCATGGTGGCCGGGTCGAGGATGTCGCAGACCATGACCAGGGTCGGGTCGGCCATGAACGGGTCCACGAAGGCGGTGGAGGCATCGGGCAGCAGCACCATGTCGGATTCGTTGATGCCCTTCCAGCCGGCGATCGAGGAGCCGTCGAACATCTTGCCCTCCTCGAACAGGCCGGGCTCGACGATGCTGGCCGGGAAGGTGACGTGGTGCTGCACGCCGCGCATGTCGACGAAACGCAGGTCGACGAATTCGATGGCGTGATCCTTGATGAGCTTTTCGACGTGTTCGAGGGACATGGCGACTCCGGGTGCGGGTGATGGACCGCCCTCTCCGGAGCAAACGGCGTGCCAGTGCCGCGATCATCGCAAGTATCTGATTTCATTGCCTGCGCGCGGCGCCCGCAGCGACGGCGTGTCCATCAAGGTGCATTTCTCTACGCGAATTGCACCGATCAGGTGCACAACGCCCGCAGGCGCCGTTCCGCCGATCCCGTATCCTTGCCCGCTCACCCCGCCAGACGCCGCCCGTGAACGACCTGCTCGCCGCCCTGCTGCTGGGCCTCATCGAAGGCATCACCGAGTTCCTGCCGATCTCCAGCACCGGCCACCTGCTGATCGCCCAGCACTGGCTGGGCGCGCGCTCGGACCTGTTCAACATCGTCATCCAGGCCGGCGCCATCCTCGCCATCTGCCTGGTCTACCGGCAGCGGCTGCTGGCGCTGGCGTTCGGGCTGGGACTGCGCGAGAACCGCGAGTTCGTGCTGAAGATCGCGGCCGCGTTCGCGGTGACCGCGGCGGTCGGCATTCCGGTGCGGCTGATGGGCTGGAAGCTGCCCGAGACGGTGACGCCGGTGGCCTGGGCGCTGATCCTCGGCGGGGTCTGGATGCTGCTCGCCGAGCGCCTGGCCGAGCGCCGGCCGGAGCGCGGGCTGACCTGGACGGTGGTGGTGCTGGTCGGTCTGGCGCAGGTGGTGGCGGGCGTGTTCCCGGGCACTTCGCGCTCGGCGGCGGCGATTTTCGTGGCCATGCTGGCGGGCCTGACCCGGCGGCCGGCGGCGACCGAGTTCTGCTTCCTGGTCGGGATCCCGACCATGTTCGCCGCCAGCGGCTTCGCCTTCGTCGAGTACCTGGCCGAGGGCGGCGGCGATGAAGATTGGGCGGCGCTGGCGGTCGCCTTCGCGGCGGCCACCGTCACTGGCTTCCTCGCGGTGCGCTGGCTGCTCGCCTACATCAAGACGCACCGCTTCACCGGCTTCGCGGTGTACCGCATCGCGCTCGGCGCGGCGCTGCTGCTCGGGCTGCCGGCCGGCGCCTGAGGCGCCCGCGGGAACGCCGCGCCGGCTCAGCCAGCCAGGCGCGCGTTGGTGGTGTAGGTGCCGTGGATGGCCGCCTCGGCCAGCACGTGGCCCTGCATCGCCCGCTCGACCTCGGCGCGGCCGAAGCGGCCGGACAGGCCGAGCGCGGGCACGTCCAACGCGTACAGGCGGAAGAAGTAGCGGTGCAGCCGCTGGTCGTTGTAGGGCGGGCAGGGGCCGTCGTAGCCGAAATAGTCACCGCCCATGTCGGCGTCGCCGGCGAACCAGCCGGTGTAGTCGTTCAGGCCCTGACGGCTGCCGGCCGGGCCTGCGGGCTGCCGCTTGCCGCGCGGGGTGATGCCGTCCGAACAGGCGCCGGCGGCCAGCTCACGGCAGTCGGCCGGGATGTCGATCATCGTCCAGTGCACGAACTCGCCGCGCGGCTGGTCGGCCGGAATCGCCACGTCGTCGCGGTTGACGGTCTCCGGGACGGTCGGCACGTCCGGGTCGATGCACAGCAAGACGAAACTGCGCGTGCCGGCCGGCACCCCGTCCCAGGCCAGGTGCGGGCTGCGGTTGGCGGACAGCGCGATGCGGCCGGCGCCGTCGGGTTTGCCGAAGGCGAACTCGGCCGGGATCGGCTGGCCGTCGCGGAAGCTGTCGCTGCGGATCTTCATGGCGTCTCTCCTGCGGGCGTCGAGGATCGGTTCGAACGAATGCGTTCTCAATAACCCAGCCGCGCGGCGACGCCCTCCAGGCGCGCGAACGGCTCGGCCAGGGCCTGCGCGTAATGGCGCCAGTGGCCGGCCGGGAAGGCGGTGGCATGACCGCCCAGACCGGTGCCGACCGCCGTGATCGCCTGCGGGTCCGGCCGCGCGGCCAGACCGAGGGCCTCGGCCAGCTCGGCGGCGACCGCCTCCGGCGCGGCATCCAGGCGCTCGCCACGGACCACCAGCACCTGCGCCGGCGCGCGCTCGATCCATTGCGCCAGCGGCGCCAGGGCATGCGCCAGCCAGTCGGCGGCGTGCAGCGCGGTCGGGAAGGCGAAGCGGTGCACGCAACCGTACACGCACCAGTTGAGCAGCATGTCGCGCGGATCGCGGAGGCAGGCGATCAGGTGCGCCTCGGGCATCGCGGCGACGGTGCGCGCGTCCCAGTGCGGCAGCCAGTCGATCGCACGGTCGGGGTCGACACCGCCGCTCTCCAGCAGCCGGCGCCAGCCGGCGGCAGTGACCATGGTGTCGTCCTGGCGGAACGGCCACAGCCCATCCGGCCGCTGCGGCGGCCCGAAGCGGTCGCCGAGCAGACGGCAGTCGGGGGACGAGCCGAGCAGCGCGGCCACCCGCTCCGGCGTGCTGCCGGGCGCACCCCAGAGCAGACGCGGCGGCGGCGAGGTCGCCGCCGCCGGAGCGGGCAGGTTCTGGATCGTGTCGGCCACGCCGGGCGGCAGCTGCATGCCCTGCTGCGGCAGCGGGTCCATGCCGGCCCAACAGGCCGCGGCTTCGTCGTAGCGGCCGAGCCGGTCCAAGGCCAGGCCGCGCCAGCCCATCAGCACGCGCCGCACCTGCGGGTCGGCGGCG
>JBEQAM010000067.1:0-8572 GCA_041640375.1 Rehaibacterium sp.
CGGCGATCTCGCCGCGCAGGAACGGCACCGCCACCGCCAGCACCTTGTCGGCGGCGTTGATGTCCCACAGCGGCACCTGCGCCATCGCCGGATCGGCGGCGAGCGGTTCGAGCGCGACCAGCTCCGCGCGGGCGCCGTCGAGGTCGCCGGTGCGTGCCCGCGCCAGGCCGCGCGCGAAATGCCAGATCACGGTCGGATAGGGACGCTCCACCGGCGGCGCCGACTGCGCCAGCACCGCATCCCATCGCCCGAAGCGCAACTGTGTCATCAGCGGCGCCACCGCAAACTGCTGCATGAAGCTCAATTGGTCGATGGCGGCGACGTCGACGCGGCGCAGGCTCTGCTCGGCGGCGTTGAGCGCGACGCGGCTGGCGCCTTCCAGACCGGCGGTCATGGTGGCGAAGTGCCAGTTGTGCGGCACGTAGCCGAGCGGATACACGCCGCTGCTGCCGCGACAGATCGACAGGAAGGCCGCATCGGCCTCGGTGGCGGCCAGGTTGGTCAGCGTGGCGTCGTGGTAACGGCCGACACGGATGTAGGTGTGCGCCGGCATGTGCACCAGATGACCGGCGCCGGGCGAGAGCAGAGCCAGCCTGTCGGCGTGCGGCTCGGCCTTGTGCGGCTCGTTGGAAGCCTCGGTGGCGTGGATGTAGTAGTGGATCGCGCCGATGTGGTCGGGGTCGCGTGCCAGCACGCCCTCCAGCGCGGCGAGGATCTCGCCGGTGTGCGCGTTGGGCTGGCCGTCCGGCCCCCAGTACGACCACGGCGAAAGATCCATCAGCGACTCGGCGAACAGCGCGGCGGCGTCGTTGTCGTCGGGAAACCGTGCCACCACCGCGCGCATCGCCTCGGCATAGGCCCGATCGAGCGCGCCGCGATCAGCCGGTGCCGGCCAGGCATAGCGCTCGGCCAGCGCCTCGATCAGCGCGCGGTCGGCCGGCGTCGCCTTGCCGGCCAGCGCCAGCGCCCGCTGCGCATGTTCGTAGGCCGGCTGCATCGCCTCCGGCAGCATCGGCAGATTGATGTTGGGGCCGAGCACCAGCGCGCGGCCCCAAAAGCACATGGCACACTCGGGGTCCAGGCGTGCCGCCTCGGCGAAGGCGCGCTCGGCGGCCTGGTGGTTGAAGGCGTAGGCCAGGCGCAGGCCCTGGTCGAACCAGCGCTGCACGTCCGGGTCGGCGGCGCCGATCGGGCGGCTGAGTGCGCCCAGGTTGTGGAACAGCACCGGACGGTCGACGTCGGCGACGGCCGATGTGGCGGTCTGGCTTTCCGGCGCGCGGCCGCAGCCGGCGACGGCGAGTGCGACCGCACACGCGAGAACGGTGAGGGATTGGCGCTTCATGGGGGAACTTCCGGACATCGGCCCCGGGGGCCGGGCACAGGGGACAACGCGCCCCGCCCCCGAAGTCGGCCAGCTCGTGTAGGCTGCCCCGCATGTCCGAAATGACCCCGCCCGGGCAGGCCGGCGACAGCCTGCGCGACATCGACTTTCCGCCCACCGACCGGCTGCTGCGCGAGGACGTCAAGCGGCTTGGCGCGCTGGTCGGCGAGATTCTCGCCGAGCAGGTCGGCGCGGATTTCCTCGCCGAGGTCGAGCGCATCCGCCGCGCCGCGATCGCCCGCCGCGAAACGGGTGCAAGCGTGGACGCCCTGGCCGCCGAGCTGGCCGCCGCGCCGCTGGCGCATGCCGAGGCGCTGGTGCGCGCCTTCGCCACCTACTTCCAGGCGGTGAATCTCGCCGAGCGGGTGCACCGCATCCGCCGCCGCCGCGACTACCAGAAGGCCGACGCCGGCCCGCAGCCGGGCGGGCTGCACGCCGTGCTGGCCAGCCTGCGCAAGGAAGGCGTGACCGCCGACGCGGTGTTCGCGCTGCTGCCGCGGCTGTCGATCGAGCCGGTGTTCACCGCCCATCCGACCGAAGCGGTACGGCGCGCGTTGCTGGAAAAGGAGCAGGCCATCGTGCGCGCGCTGGTCGAGGACATCGACCGCGGACTGACGCCGCAGGAGCGCCGCGCCGGGATCGAGCGCATCCGCATGGCGCTGACCGCCGGCTGGCAGACCGCCGAGGCCGCGCCGGAGAAGCCCAGCGTCGCTGACGAGTTCGAGCACGTCGGCTTTTATCTCAGCGACGTGCTCTATCGCGTGCTGCCGGTGTTCCACGAAACCTTCGCCGACGCCCTGCGCGCGCAGTTCGGCGCGCCGGGCGCGCTGCCGCCGCTGCTGCGCTTCGGCTCCTGGGTCGGCGGCGACATGGACGGCAACCCCAACGTCGGCGCCGACACCATCGCCGCCACCCTGGCCGGACAGCGGGCGCTGGTGCTGGCGGCCTACCGCCGCGACCTGGCCAAGCTCGGCACGCTGCTGACCCAGTCACCCGAGCGCGTCGGCATCGCGCCGGCGCTGCTGGCGCGCATCGACGACTATCGCCGCCGGCTGCCGAAGGCCGCGGCCCGGCTCAAGCCGCGCCACGCCGACATGCCCTACCGCAGCCTGATCGCGCTGATGTCGGCGCGGCTGGCGGCCACTGCGCAGGAACGCCCGGAAGGCTACACCGACGCCGGCGAATTCCTCGCCGACCTGTACCTGATCCGCGACAGCCTGCACGCCCACCGCGGCGAACATGCCGGCGAGTTCGCGGTGCGGCGGGTGATCTGCCGCGCCGAGACCTTCGGCTTCCACCTGGCCACGCTCGACCTGCGCCAGGACTCGGCCGTGCACGACGCCGCACTGGCCGCGCTGCTGGCCGACCCCGGCTACCCCGATCGCGGCGTGAGCGAACGCCTGGCACGCCTGCGGCCGCTGCTCGACGGCCGGCCCGAGGTCACCGCGCCCGACGCGGAAGACGCGGCATCGACGCTGGCGGTGTTCCGCACCGTGGCCGACGCGCTGCCGCGCTACGGCGCGCGCGCCTTCGGCCCCTACATCGTCAGCATGAGTCGCAGCGCCGCCGATGCGCTGGCCGTGCTGGCGCTGGCGCGCGTCGCCGGCTGCGTCGACGGCGACGGCCAAGTGCCGCTGGATGTCGCGCCGCTGTTCGAGACGGTGGACGATCTCGACGCCGCCGAAGACGTCATGCGCGCGCTGTTCGCCGACCCGCACTACCGCACCCACCTCACCGCCCGCGGCGACCGCCAGGTGGTCATGCTGGGCTACTCCGACAGCGCCAAGGACGGCGGCATCCTCGCCTCGCGCTGGTCCTTGCAGCGCACGCAACTGGCGCTGACCGCGCTGGCCAAGGAGGCCGGCGTGCGCATCGCCTTCTTCCACGGCCGCGGCGGCTCGGTGTCGCGCGGCGGCGGCAAGACCGAGCGGGCGGTGATCGCCGCGCCGCGCGGCTCGGTGGACGGCAGCCTGCGCGTCACCGAGCAGGGCGAGGTGATCCACCGCAAGTACGGCATCCGCGCGCTCGCCCTGCGCAACCTCGAGCAGACCACCGGCGCGGTGCTGCGCGCCACCCTGCGCCCGCGTCCGCCCGAACCGCGCGAGGCGCGCTGGCGCCAGATCGCGTCGTCGCTCGCCGACACCGCGCGCGCCCGCTACCGCGGCCTGGTCTACGCCACGCCCGACTTTCCCGATTATTTCCGCGCCGCCACGCCGATCGACGTGATCGAGCGCCTGCGCATCGGCTCGCGCCCGAGCAAGCGCGCCGGCCACGGTGGCCCTTCGACAGCGCTCAGGGCAGGCATCGAACGGCTGCGCGCGATCCCGTGGGTGTTCGCCTGGTCGCAGAACCGCGCCGGCTTCACCGCCTGGTACGGCGTCGGCACGGCGCTGGCCGAGGGCATCGCGCGCCACGGCCACGACACGCTGGCCGAGATGGCGCGCGACTGGCCGTTCTTCGCCGCCCTGCTCGACGACGTCGAGATGGTGCTGGCCAAGTCCGACCTGGGCATCTTCGAGCGCTACTCGCACCTGGCCGGCCCGCTGCACGCGCGCTTCTTCCCCGACCTCGCCGACGAATTCGCCCGCACCCGCGACGCCATCCTGGCGCTCAAGGGCAGCGACGACCTGCTCGCCCACGACCGCCGGCTGCGCCTGTCGATCCGCCTGCGCAACCCTTACGTCGACCCGATCAGCCTGTTGCAGGTCGAACTGCTGCGCCGCTGGCGCGAGGGCGGGCGCGAGGACGAGGCGTTGCTGCACGCCCTGTTCGCCACCGTCAATGGCATCGCCGCCGGCATCCAGAACACCGGCTGAGCCCCCCCCGACCCGCCTCGCCTCCGCACCAGCCGCAACAGGCAACTGCGGCGTGCCTGTCTCACCAGAGGAGGTCCTGCCACACGGCCACCACGATCCGGTGATCCAGCATCGAGCGCCAGGAAAATCCGGTCACAGCGAGGACCGCGGGTCGATCCGCCAGCGCCACCTCCAGCGGCCCCGAAGCCGCCGCAAACGCCGAGTCAGCCTCGGCCTGGTTGTCGAAGCGCCTGGCATCGAACTTCGCGCCCAGCACCGAGACATCGACATGAGCCTTGGCCACATCGATGCCCACCACCACTGAGGAAGTAGACATGGTCTTCGGATCCCTTGCTTGTGCATGCGCGCTCGGCCAGCCCGGTGCGCGTCACCGTTCGGGTCTCAGGAAGACCAGCACGACGGCCGTGCGCTCTGTACTCAGGGACGGGTTCGAACACCCCAGCGGCTAGCAAACTGCACGGGCCGGTCTGGCCGCCTCAACGGCGTTCAGACTCTACCGTGCTGGTCTGGCCTGAACATACACGCGTGGACCGGAAAACCAACGCCCCCACCACCGCCACACGGCTGCGACGGGCGTGAGCACCGTCACTCCACATACCGTCATCATGGGATGGGCGTGTGTCGGTGGTTCAGGTCGCTAACTCAGCATCCCGGCGACCGTACCGGGCAAGATGCCCAGCCCCATCCCCAGGCCGAACCAGCCGATCAAGTCCTTCCTGCCCTGCCGCCGTGAGATCTTCCGGTACAGGAACACCACCCCCACCACCCCCAGCAGCAGAAAAACCGACACGTACAGATTGAGGCCCATTTCCATCGCCTGGCCCCAGGCGACAGCCTCCTGCGCCGGCCCGGCGTGATTCCCACCCCACGGCACCAGCGCATCCCACAGTGTCATGAGCTCGGCCGGGAACAAGGTCAACACCATGCCCAGCAGACACACGAGCAGCCGATCACGGAGCGGCTCGTGCCGGAATGCATGAAGCAGCAACGCGGCGATGACCAGGCCGGTGACCAGGAAGGCCGCCACGGGGGCAGGAAAACCCGGAACCAAAAAGTCGAACGCAGACATGGTGCCCCCTCTCGTTTCACAGGCCGCACGAGGTGGGCGCG
Source organism: Rehaibacterium sp. (assembly GCA_041640375.1). Taxonomy (GTDB): domain Bacteria; phylum Pseudomonadota; class Gammaproteobacteria; order Xanthomonadales; family Xanthomonadaceae; genus Rehaibacterium. The sequence continues at coordinate 5,308 of JBEQAM010000067.1, forward strand.
CCTGGGCAAGGCGCAAAACAGCTCTCCGCGGCCCGCAGGTCATCCCGGTGAACACCGTACAAACCCATGACACCGGCAGCACACCCCACCGCTGCCAGCGGTGGGATGATGGTGGCCGGGCAAGCGCTTACCACCGTAAGCGCGGCCGCATACAAGCTGACGCGGTAACGTCGCACCTGATCGCAAGCCCCCTGTCTCTGCTGCTGCCACAGGTCCGCGTGCATGGCACGGCAGACCTGCTGCGCCTCGGTCAGCGGCTGACTCGGCGCATGTTCGTCGAGCAGGTAGTAGAAGAAGCGCTGCCCTCCCGACCCGTCCGGGGTCACGTAGGGCGAGCACAGCCCGAAGGTGCAGTTGCACGGCCGGGGCGGTGCGCACTGCCACGGGGAGGGGTCGCCGCCGTAGCCTCCGGCCGTGGCGTACCCGTCGCTTTCGTGCCGTTCGGCCATCTCGACGCGATCGGCGTCACCCTCTGTAACCCCCTGGATGCCCACCTCGCCCGGCGGCGGCTCATTCGGGTGAGTGGGCGCCACGCCCAGCGTAGGCCAGGCATAACCGGTGGAGGCCCCGAGGCGACCGATGCCCCGCAGCCCGCTCATCCAGCCCTGGATGAGCTCGGCCTGGGCGTCGGGATCCGACGCCAGCTGCGCCGCCGCCTCGGCGAAGGGCACATCCCACTGGTTTCCCGCGCCGTCCCGGATGCGGATCTGCTGCGACCCGGCATCGAGGACGATGCTCACGCCGTTCTCCAGCAGGATCTCGTGCGTCGAGGACGCCGGATCATCCCAGGCGACCCAGGAAGCCCGACTCGTCGAAGGCGAGGTCAGCATCGCCGCCGCAACGGTCAGCACGACGGCGTGCGCGAACCCGGCCAGCGAATGCCGACGACCGAAGAACCCCACGCAAGCAAGAGAGAGAGAGAGCAACCATGGCGTTTCATCTCCTTTGAAAGCCAGCTCGCCCCCTGCGGATCGGGCTTCCAGCGTCGCCTGCACCCATTGTCAACCCGGCCAAACAGGCCGCTGACCGTTCAGGCACGTCGATACCCGCGACCACTCGAGCCGCTGCTCGTCAGGGCGACTCCGATCCGGTCCACATTGCCGAAGACCAAGGATGACGCGGCCCCGGATCGAGGCGGAGAGCGTGCGAGCAGACCCGACCGCACCCTTGCCCCTTGGTTTCCCGCTTTGCGCCGCGACGCCCGTCGCGCCTACACCAGCCGCAGGTCGGTATAGAGGAAACGGCCGTCGCGCAGGATCGTTTCGCCGCTGGCCAGTCGCAGCGGCTGCGCGAACATCGGCCCGGCGTACACACAGGTGTGAAACTCGCCGCGCTCGCCGCAGGGGTCGGTGCCGGGCGGCAGTTCATCGAGCAGGGCGGCGTCGAACTCGCGGCCGGCGAAGTCGCCGTCGAGCTGCGCCGTGTCCACGCAGCACAGCCGTGCGCGCAGGCCGCCGGCGAGCATCTCGCGCGCGAGCCGGTCGGTGTCGCGGCCGAACAGCGGGTACAGCGGCGTCCAGCCGTGGCGGGCGCACAGCGCGTCGCGGAAGGCCTTGATGTCCGCCAGGAACAGGTCGCCGAAGGCGATGTGCGCCAGCCCGGGCCAACGCCCGCGCGCCAGTGCCAGGGCGTTGGCGAAGGCCGCCTCGTAGGTGGCGTTGTCGGGCGACTGCGGCTGCCAGGCCTCGATCACCGGCAGGCCCACGGCCTCGGCCTGCGCCTGCAGCACCTCGCGGCGGATGCCCTGCATGGCCACCCGTTCGTAGCCCTCGGTGAAGGTGGTCAGCAGCGCGATCGGCGCGTACTCGCCCCGCTGCCGCAGCGCGTGCAGCGCCCAGGCGGCGTCCTTGCCGCCGCTCCACGAGACCAGGACGGGCCGAGGGGACATGCGCGCAGGCTAGCACGCAGGCGCGCGACGGCCACAGCGAAGTTGCACGCACGGCGATGCCGCAGTGCGTCACAAATGGACGATTCGCGGCTTGTCAACCCGTGAAAGTGCGTGCCATCCCACAGAAATGCGGTGGCGGTTTCCGGGACCCTGCACCGGTCCGTCATCAGGGGGTGACGGAATTTTGGCTCGCCAGGCCCGCGCGGATGCACGGCCGGCCCGCGGGCCCCAGTGCTCCGATCGTCACCGCAGGTATCCACGCATGCCCCACCCCCGTCCCGCCCTCTCCGCCCGCGGCCTGGCCGCACTGGCCGGCCTCGGCTTGGCTGTCGCCCTCGGTGCCAGGCCCACACCGGCGCAAGCCCAGACCGATCCGCCCACCCCCGTCGTGCTGGCCACCCCGCAGGCGGCGGTCGTGACCGCGGAGGGTAGGCTGGAAGTGCTGATCGAGGACTATCCGGACCACGGCCACCGCACCCGTCACATCCTGCATACCCGGCGCGGCGCGGTCGAGCTGGAATTCCGCGATCGCGCGCCGGCATGGGCGTCCGGGCAGGTGCTGCGGATCAGCGGCCGCAGGGGCGCGGATGCCTCCGTGATGGAAATCGACGGCGATGGCAGCGCGCAGATCCTGTCTTCCACCGGCAGCGGTCTGGCCGACGCCCAGGGTGAGCAGCGCGTGGCCGTCATCCTGGTCAATTTCCAGGACGACACCACGCAGCCGATCACGCCCACCGCGGCCCAGAATCTGGTCAACGGCGACATCGACGCCTATTACCGCGAGAATTCGTCAGGCCTGACCTGGCTGAAGGGCCAGGCCTTCGGCTGGTACACGATCCCGGTCAGCAAGGCCAACTGCAACCGCACCGTGATCGCCGACGAGGCCGAGCAGGCGGCCATCCGCGCCGGCGCCAGACTCGGCGACTTCAACCGCAGGATCTATGTCTTCCCGAAAACCTCCGCCTGCTCCTGGGCGGGGCTGGCCACCGTCGGCGGCAACCCCAGCCAGATCTGGATCAATGGCGTCTTCGATCTGCGCATCGTCGCGCACGAGCTCGGCCACAACCTCGGCCTGCTGCACTCCGACGGCCTGGACTGCGACCGCACGCCGCTGGGTGACAGCTGCCAGGTCATCAGCTACGCCGACTACGCCGACCTGATGGGCAATACGGTGGCCCACCTCAACCCGTTCCAGAAGGAACGGCTCGGCTGGCTCAACGGCCCCGGCACGCCGGGATTGACCACGGTGACCGCAACGGGCCGCTACCTGATCGAGGCCTATGCCGCGCCCGGTCTCGGCAGCAAGGCACTGAAGATCCGCGCCGGCACCGACCCGCGCACCGGCAAGCCGACCCATTACTACGTCGATTACCGCCA
>JBEQAM010000068.1:0-8497 GCA_041640375.1 Rehaibacterium sp.
TTGCCGGTGAGTCTATGCCGGCGTGGCCCGACGTGGGAACAGCGCGTGATGTCAGGTGCCTGGTGCGAGCGTCGTATCCGCGCGCAGCGAAGGCGGCCGGTGCGGACGCGCCCGCGCCACGGCCCCCGGGGCCTGTTCCGGACGTGCCCGGTGCCGCGCTCGAAGAGCGACCTGGATCCCGGCTTGCGTCGGGATGGCGATGTTTCGATGCGCCTGGCCGAATCCGCGTCCGGCTTCAGTCGAACGCCGCGGCGTAGCCGCTCTGGACGATGGCCTTCTGCAGGGCGTCGACGATCTTGAGGTTGCCGGCGACGATCTGGCCATTGCGCATGCAGTCGCTGCCGCCGCGGTAGTCGCAGACGCGCCCGCCGGCCTCGCGTACCAGCAGCAGGCCGGCGGCGATGTCCCAGGGTCGCACGCCGGCCTCGAAGTAGGCGTCGGCGCGGCCGCAGGCGACGTAAGCCAGGTCGAGCGCGGCCGAGCCGGTGCGGCGGACGTCCTCGGCGGTTTCCAGGAGTGTCTTGACGGTGTCGAGCTGGAGGCCGGCGCGCTTGCGTTCGCGCGGCGGAAAGCCGGTGATCAGCAGGCTGCCGGCGAGATCCCGGCGCTCGGCGACGCGGATCTTCTTGTCGTTGAGCAGCGCACCGGCGCCCTTGCTGGCGGTGAACAGCTCGTTGCGCAGCGGGTCGAAGACCACACCATGGATCGGCTCGTGGCCCTCCAGCAGGGCGATGGAGACGCAGAAGTGCGGCAGGCCGCGCAGGTAGTTGCTGGTGCCGTCGAGCGGGTCGATCACCCAGGTGTAGCGGGACTTGCCCTGCTGGCCGCTCTCCTCGGCGAGGAAGGCGTAGTCCGGGAAGGCGCGCTTGAGCTCACGTATGATCTCCGCCTCGGCGAGCGCGTCGACTTCACTGGCATAGTCCTGACGGGCCTTCTCGACGACGTTGAGGCTGTCGAGCCGGCTCATGTAGCGCAGGATCAGGGTGCCGGCCTGACGGGCCGCCTTGACCATGACGTTGACTGCAGGCTTCTGCATGCGCGCACCGTGGCAAGATGAAAAGAGCGGGGCGGCCGCGGGCCGCAGGGGGCGCATTCTAGCAGCCGCCCGTTTGCCGCGTCCCGTCCGGCCCGCTCCGAACCGTTCCGAACCATGTCCTTTCTCGATTCCATCCGCTTCGTCCTGGTCGGCACCCAGCACCCCGGCAACATCGGCAGCGCCGCGCGTGCGATGAAGACGATGGGGCTGGGTCGGCTGGCGCTGGTCGCGCCCGAGCAGTTCCCGCATCCCGAGGCCGTCGCGCTGGCGGCCGGCGCCGATGACCTGCTGGCGGCGGCGGAAGTCCACCCGGCGCTGGAGCCGGCGCTGGCCGACTGCCGCCTGGTGCTCGGCTGCACCGCGCGCAGCCGCACCGTGCGTCTGCCCGAGTACAGTCCGCGCGAGGCGGCGGTGAGGTTGCGTGATGCGGCCGGACAGGGGGCGGTGGCATTGCTGTTCGGCCGCGAACGTACCGGTCTGACCAACGAGGAGTTGCAGCGCTGCCATGCGGCCGTGCACATTCCGGCGAATCCCGCGTTCAGTTCGCTCAACCTGGCGGCCGCCGTACAGGTGCTGGCCTACGAGTTGCGGCTGGCGGCGCTCGAACGGGACGGGGCCGGAGCCGCTGTCGCCGAGCGCGCGGAGCCGCCGGCCACCCAGGCCGAGCTGGAGGGGCTGTTCGCACACCTGTCCCAGACGCTCGACGACATCGACTTCCACAAGGGCCGGGCGCCGGAGATGGTGATGCAGCGGCTGCGGCGGCTGTTCCTGCGCGCCGATCTCGACCAGCGCGAGGTGCGCATCCTGCGCGGCATCTTCAGCGAGGCTCAGCGGATGGCCCGGCTGGCCGGACGGAAAGCGCCCTGAGCGGCTATCGCGCCCCGGTCCGGATGGGGTAGGCTGGGCGCCGTTTTCCCGCAACGCCGGCCCGCACAGACGTGGTGTCGAACCTCCTCCTCGCCCTTTCCCGAACCCTGGCGTTGGCGCTGCTGCTGCACGTCGGCGCGGCCCAGGCGGGCGAGGACGAAGACATGCTGGTGCTCGGCCGCATCAGCGACAATCCCAAGCGGCATTACGAACAGCTCAAGCCGCTGCTCGACTACGTGGTGCCGCGGATGGCCGATGTCGGCATCCGCGAGGGCCGCATCCTGATGGCCCGCGATGCCCAGCAGATGCAGAGCTATCTGCGCCGCGGCCGGGTCGACTGGGTGACCGAGACCGCGGCGATGGCCTCGATCCTGCAGGAGCGCGCCGGCGCCCGCCCCCTGCTGGCCACCGAGCGCGACGGCGTGCGTCTGTACCGGACCGTGTTCTTCGCCCGCCGCGACAGCGGTATTCGCACGCTCGGGGATCTGCTCGGCCGCAGCATCGCCTTCCAGAGTCCCTCCTCGACCAGCGCCTACTTCGCTCCGGCGATGGCATTGCTGCAAGCGGGATTGCCGCTGGAAATCCTGCTTTCGCCGCGGGATCGGCCCGAGTCCGGCGGCGTCGGCTACGTCTTCGCCCGCAGCGAGAGCAACATCGCCGCCTGGGTGCACAAGCGGGTGGTCGATGCCGGCGCCTTCAGCAATCTCGACTGGGAGGATCTGGAGCGCATGCCCGACCGCTTCCGCGAGGATCTGACGATCATTGGCGAGACCGAGCCGTATCCGCGCGCGGTGGAGCTGGTGCGCACCGGCCTGCCGGTCGCGGTCGAGACGCGCCTGCGCGAAGTACTCTTGGCCGCGGCCGACGACCCGGCCGGGCAAGAAGCGCTGCGCAGTTTCTTCCAGACCAACCGCTTCGTCGAGATCGACGGCGACACCGCGCAGGCGCTGGAACGGCTGCGGGCCGGCGTGCGCCGGGTCAGGGCGGAGTTGGAGTAGGGCATGCGCTACGGCTTGCAGGCGCGCGTGCTCACCATCCTGGCCCTGGTGCTGGGGATCGCGCTGGCGGTGCTGGCGGCGCTGTGGTGGCAGTATGAGGACAGCCAGGAGGAGCTGGCCGGCATCGGCCGCGAGGTGGTGCACGAGCTGGCGATGGAAGGACTGCGCCGGCGTGGCGCGGCGCTGTCCAGCCAGCTCGCCGAGGCGGTCGCCAACCCGCTGTATTACTTCGACCTCGACGCCATCGGCGAACTCAGCCGCGCCGTGCTTCGGCAGCCCGACGTGGCCTACGTGATCGTCTTCGATGCCGAGGGGCGGATCGTGCACGACGGTTCGGGCGACATCCCGGGCCATGGCCAGCCGATGGACGGCCCGTTTGCCGCCGGCGCCATCGCCGCGCAGGCGCTGCGGGTGCAGTGGTCGGCCGAGACGATGGACGTGACCCAGCCGATCTTCATCGGCGACGAGCGCATCGGCGGCGTGCGTGTCGGCTTCTCGCTCGCCGTGGTTGGCGAGCAGCAGGCGCGCGCCGACGCCCTGCTGCGACAGGGGTTGGGAGCCATCGCCCAGCGCAATCTGTACTGGCTGGCTGCGCTGCTCGCCGCGCTGGCCGCGCTCGGCGCGGCGGTGCTGGTGCTGGTGTCGCGCGGTCTGGTGCGGCCGATCCGCCAGCTGGCCGAGGCGGCGCGGGCGATCGAGATCGGACGCTACGAACGGGTCAGGCTCGATACCCGCCGGGGCGACGAACTCGGCGACCTGATCCGCGCCTTCAAACGGATGAGCGAAAGCGTCGACCGTCACGACCGCGACATCCGCCGCATGGCCTACGGCGACAGCCTGACCGGTCTGCCCAACCGGTTGGCCTTCCGCGAGCTGCTCGACCAGCGCCTGCTGACCCTGCAGGCCAGCGGCGGCGAGCTGGCGCTGCTGTTCCTCGACGTGGACGACTTCAAGCGCGTCAACGACACCCTCGGCCACGATGCCGGCGACGAAGTGCTGGCGCAGTTCGCCGCGCGCATCCGCCAGTGCGTGGAGCGGATCGGCGGCGATGGCGCCGAGGTGGCGCGTTTCGGCGGCGACGAGTTCGTCGCCCTGATCCTCGGTCAGGACATGCGCACCACGGCCAGCCGCCTGGCCGACGCGATCATCCTCGAACTGCAGCGGCCGATCGAGGTGCTGGGTCGCGAGGTGTTCCTCGGCGCCTCGGTGGGCATCACCCTGTTCCCGTACGATGCGGCCGGTGCCGGGCTGCTGCTCAAGAACGGCGACATCGCCATGTACCAGGCCAAGGTCGCCGGCAAGAACTGCTACCGCTTCTACAGCAAGGCGATGAACCAGGCGGTGGAACGGCGCGTACAGATGGAGCAGGATCTGCGCGGCGCCTGGGAGCGCGGTGAACTGAGCCTGCACTATCAGCCGGTGTTCCGGCTCGCCGACGGGGCCCTGGTCGGTGCCGAGGCGCTGCTGCGCTGGCAGCATCCGGTGCATGGCATCATTCCGCCGTCGGTGTTCATCGACGTGGCCGAACAGAGCGGCCTGATCGAGGCGCTCGGCCGCCACGTGCTGGCCCGTGCCTGCGCCGACGCACAGCGCTGGCAGGTGGAGGACGGCGAGGCGCCGTTCGTCGCGGTCAACATTTCCGCGCGTCAGCTGCGCGGCGGGGATCTGCCCGAAGTGGTGGCCGCCGCACTGAAGGACTCCGGCCTGGCGCCGGAACGACTGCACATCGAGCTGACCGAGACGGCCGTGCTCGGCGACGAGGTACAGGCCAGCGCCCTGCTGTCGCGTCTGCGCGCCCTGGGCGTGAAGATCTGGCTGGACGACTTCGGCACCGGCTTCTCGGGCCTCAGCCACCTGCGCCGGGTGCCGGTGGACGGCGTCAAGATCGACCGCAGCTTCGTCGCCGACGTCCTGCGTGATCCCGACGACCTGGCGCTCACCTCCGCCATCATCGCCATGGCGCACTCGCTCGGCATCACCGTGGTGGCCGAGGGCGTCGAGAACGAAGGCCAGTACGCGGTGTTGCGTGAACGCAACTGCGACCTCGCCCAGGGCTTCTGGCTGGGTCGGCCGATGCCGGTGCAGGAGCTGATGCGGCGGCTGGCGGGCTGAGCGGTTGCTCCGCGACGGGCAGGCAGGGCGGAAAAGCAGAAAGAGCCAAAGCACGCACGGAGGGTGCGGAGAACAATCGGACCAGGCGGAGATGAATCGATTGTCTCCGTGCTGCCCCGATCGCTCTGCGCTTTGTCCGTGTCTGCTCTTCAGTTTGGCGGCGGTGTCGGGACAGGCGGCTCAGTAGGCCTGCCGGTGCACGCTGCGCACCGCGCGGCCGGAGGGGTCGACCACGGCCTTGAGCGACGGATCCCACTCCAGTGCGGCGGCGGTGGAACAGGCCACCGACGGGCCGCCAGGCACGCACTGCGCCGCCCACGGCTGCGGGAAGTGGCGCTCGAAGATCTCCCGGTACAGGTACGCCTCCTTGGTCTGCGGCGTGTTGTGCGGGAAGCGGTAGCCGGCATTGGCCAGCTGCCGGTCGCTCACCTGTGTCTCGGCGTGCGCCTTGAGCGAATCGATCCAGGCGTAGCCCACGCCGTCGGAGAACTGTTCCTTCTGCCGCCACAACACGCTGTCGGGCAGGTAGCCGGCGAAGGCCTCGCGCAGGAACTGCTTCTCGATCCGGCCGCGCTGGCTGCCGGAGAGCTTGACTTCCGGATCCAGCCGCATCGCCACGTCGATGAAGCGGCGGTCGAGGAAGGGCACCCGCGCCTCCACACCCCAGGCCGCCATCGCCTTGTTGGCGCGCAGGCAGTCGTACAGGTGCAGCTTGTCGAGCTTGCGCACCGTCTCCTCGTGCAGGGCGCGCGCGTCCGGCGCCTTGTGGAAGTACAGGTAGCCGCCGAACAGCTCGTCCGAGCCCTCGCCGGAGAGCACCATCTTGATGCCCATCGCGCGGATCCGTCGCGCCATCAGGTACATCGGCGTGGAGGCGCGCACGGTGGTGACATCGTAGGTCTCCAGGTGGTGGATCACGTCGCTCAGCGCGTCCAGCCCCTCCTGCACGGTGAAGTGCAGCTCGTGGTGCACGGTGCCGATGTGGGCGGCGACCTCGCGCGCAGCCTGGAGATCGGGCGCGCCGGCCAGCCCGATGGCGAAGCTGTGCAGCTGCGGCCACCAGGCCTCGGTCTTCTCGTCCTCCTCGACCCGGCGCGCCGAGTATTTCTTGGCGATGGCGGCGATCAGCGAGGAATCGAGCCCGCCGGAGAGCAGCACGCCGTAGGGCACGTCGCTCATCAGGTGGCTCTTCACCGCCGCTTCCAGCGCGCTGCGCAGCGCGGCGCGGTCGGCCGGACGGCCGGCGACCGCCGCGTACTCGCGCCAGTCGGGCCGGTAATAGCGTTGCGGCTCGGCCTGGCCGCTGGCCCAGACGTGGCCGGGCGGGAACTCGCGCGCCTCGCGGCAGACCGGCGCCAGCGCCTTGAGCTCGGAGGCGAAGTACAGATTGCCGTGTTCGTCGCGACCCCAGTACAGCGGGATGATGCCGATCGGGTCGCGCGCCACCAGCCAGCGGCCGGCCTCGGCGTCCCACAGCACGAAGGCGAACATGCCCTCCAGCTCGTCCACGAAGTCGGCGCCGCGCTCGCGGTACAGCGGCAGGATCACCTCGCAGTCCGAATGGGTCTGGAAGTCGTACCCGCCCTCGAAGCGGGCGCGCAGCCGCCGGTGATTGTAGATCTCGCCGTTGGCCGCCAGCGCCTGCTTGCCGTCGGGGCTGAGCAGCGGCTGCGCACCACTGTCCACGCCGACGATGGCCAGCCGCTCATGGACCAGGATCGCGCGACCGTCGGCGTACACCCCGGACCAGTCCGGGCCGCGGTGGCGCATGCGCCTGGACAGCTCCAGCGCGCGTGCGCGCAGCGGTGCGGGGTCGGTCTTGAGTTCGAGGATGCCTAGAATCGAGCACATACGACGGCCGGCTGGGCGGTGGGGTGAGTGACCGATTGTTGTGCATCGCAGCAGGAATTGCACCTGCGTGAGGGGGCCGAGCTTGCCGGGCCTGGTTGTGGCCGGGAAACGGGCCCTGGCTTGCGTCCGGGCCAGCATGCCTGGATGCGCTTTCCCGAGTCCCGGGGACTCCCTCAGATCAGCATCCGTCCGACCCAGCCCGCCGCGGCCTCCGAGGCCAGCAGGAAGCCGGCGATGACGCCGCCGCCGAGCAGCCAGGCGATGCTCAGCAGCAGGCCGTCGCGTTCGATCAGGGCCACGCAGAACAGCAGCAGGAGCAGGCCAAAGGGGTAATTGGTGAACGGGATCGGCAGCGCCAGCAGAAAACCGAGCGCCAGCAAGAGTGCGCCGGTCAGGCACAGGGCGAGGGGGTGGGTGACCAGCACCTCCCAGCGCGGCCGCACCAGCCGTTCCAGCCGCCGGAACAGCGGTTCGCTGCGGCGCAGGAAGCGGGCCACGGTCTCGCGCTGCGGCCCCCGCCTGCGCAAGCCGCGCGGCAACCAGGGCTGATGGAAGGCCAGCAGCAGCTGTGATCCGACCAGCATCACCAGCGGCCCGGCGATCGCGCCCACGCCGAGCGGCAGCGGAATGAAGGCGGGCAGGGTGGCGGCCAGCAGCAGCACGCCGAACGCGCGCTCGCGGAAGCGCTGCAGCAGGTCGGCCAGCGCCACGGTGTCGGTGGGCTCGCCGCGGGCGGTTTCGCGCAGCAGGTCCAAGGTGGTGGGGTGGCGGGGGCGCATGCTGGGGTAGTCTGTCCGGCCGGCTCTTTACCCCGGTTGAACCGGGCGGGGCGCCGTCCGGGGTGCTGTCACACAACCGAAACATTACTGAAATATTGTTCTCCGCAGCCCGGGCCGCCCGGCTCGGGCCGCGACCGGGCCGGTCGCGGCCGGCCAGGGGCACCCCGCATCCGCCCTTCCGTTTTCCCTGGAGAACATCCGATGAAACTCAAGAACAGCCTGATCGCCCTGGCGGCCGCCGCCGCGCTGGCCGGCTGCGCCGAGCGCGCAGAGCGGGTGCTGATCAGCATCGACGGGTCGAGCACGGTCTACCCGGTGACCGAGGCGGTCGCCGAGGAGTTCATGGACACCCGCCGCGGCGAGGTGCAGGTGACCGTCGGCGTGTCCGGCACCGGCGGCGGCTTCAAGAAGTTCTGCCGCGGCGAGACCGTCATCTCCAACGCTTCGCGGCCGATCCTCGAGGAGGAGATTGCCGCCTGCAAGGCGGCCGGCGTGGAGTACATCGAGCTGCCGGTGGCCTTCGACGCGCTGACCGTGGTCATCCACCCGGACAACACCTGGGCCGAGGAGCTGACCGTGGCCCAGCTTCGGACCATGTGGGAGCCGGAGGCGCAGGGCCGGATCAACAACTGGAACCAGATCGACCCGTCCTTCCCCGATGCGCCGCTGAACCTGTTCGGCGCCGGCTCCGACTCGGGTACCTTCGACTACTTCACCGAGGCGGTGATGGGCAAGGCCAAGTCCAGCCGCGGCGACTTCACTGCCAGCGAGGACGACAACGTGCTGGTCACCGGCGTCGCCCAGGACCGCAACGCGCTGGGCTTCTTCGGGTACGCCTACTACGAGGAGAACGC
>JBEQAM010000069.1:0-8487 GCA_041640375.1 Rehaibacterium sp.
GGCTGAAAAGCGGCCTGCCGGTGGGCCAAGGATGGCTCGCAACGCAAATCGCTCACTGCGAGTGATTGATCTGTCGGGTTCGGGCGAAGGTCTGACGCCGCCGCAAAGCGCGCCGAATGCGTCCAGACATGCACCGGACTGGCAACTTGAAAAACGTACCGCTGTGCGTTTTTCAGCAGGCCGCCTGACACGGAGCGGTCTTACACGGATCCGGGGAATGCGGGTCCAAGGGAACCGGGTGGCAAGACTGGCAAGGCAGAGATTGCAGCCGGCACCGGCAACACCTCAGCGTTCACTGTAAGGAATTGCCCGATCGGCATTGTTTTTCCTGAAGGTATTGCCGTCGGGCCTCAAAGGTTCTAGGCTCCACCTCAAGCGAATGCAGCCAGGCCGGCTCGTATGACAGTGAAGGTCCCCGGATCGACCGACACCCACGACGCCCAGCGCGACGGAGCTCCCGGCTCCCCTCTCGAAACCCCGGCCACCGCTTCCGCCTCCTCTGCCAGCCCGCCCGTGCCGCGTTGCGTCATGGCCGACTGGATCGGTGAACTGATTCCCGATGCGGCGGTGACCTCTCCCGCCGAGTCCTCCGTCGAGGCCGCCTGGCCCGAGCATCCCTTCGACAGCACCGGCCTGGGCCTCTGGGAGGCCCACCTGCCGACCCGCAGCGTGCGCTACTCGCGCGCCCTGCTCGAGGCGCTGGGCTACGCCCATGGGCAACTCGACCCGCGCCTCGACGCTTGGCGCGCGCTGATCCACCCGCAGGACGCGCTGCGCGTCGACGCGGCGATGACGCGCCACCTCACTGGCCAGAGCAGCCAGTTCCGCATCGAGTGCCGGTTGCGCCATGCCCGGGGGCATTACGTGTGGATGCTGGTGCTCGGCGAGATCAGCGAGCGCGATGGCGAGGGCCGCCCGCTGCGCATGCTGTGCTCGCACACCGACCTGAGCGAGCGGCGCGCGCTGGAGAGCGCCCTCGGGGAAAGCGAGCAGAAGTTTCGCCTGCTGTTCGAGACCTCGCCGATCGGCCTGGCCCTGCTCGACCTCACCGGCCGCTGGCTCGACGCCAATCCGGCGCTGTGCTCTCTGCTGGGGTATGCGCGCGACGAGCTGCTGCAGCGCAGCTTCCAGGAAATCACCCACGAGGACGATCTCGCCGCCGACCTCGATCAGGCCGGCCGCCTGCTCGCCGGCGAGATCGAGGGCTACTGCATCGAGAAGCGCCAGCTGCGCTGCGACGGCAGCGTGCTGCGGGTGTCGTTCTGCAACCATCTGCTGCGCGACGCCGACGGCAACCCGCGCGGCTTCCTCGCCCAGTTCCAGCGGTTGGCCGGCGAGGACGTCGTCAACCCGAGCGATGCCGGCGTCGAAGTCGCGGAACTCACCCCCGAACAGGCGCAGGCCCTCGCCGTCGAGCCCAGCGCGCAGGCGCGCCGGCTCGACGCGCCGGCCGACGCCATCGGCCTGCACGTCCCGTCCTCGCGCGGCCAGTTGGGCGACGTGCTGGAAGCCGAGATCAACCTGGCCAGCCGCCACGGCCGCCACCTGGCTCTGCTGCTGCTGGAGCTGGAGCCGCGCGGCCGCGACGAGCGCGCCGTGCAGGCGCTGGAGTCCGAGCTCGACCGCCGCTTGCGCGCCGTGGTCCGCCGCAGCGATCTGATGGCGCGCTGCGCCCCCCACACCTTCGCCTTCGTGCTCAAGCAGCTGGAGAGCCCCGAGCAGGCGCTGCGGGTGATCGAGCAACTGCTCGCCGAGGTGCGCCAGGCCGGCGAGCAGTCGTCCTCGGCCAGTGTCGATGCCTGCCTGGGCGCCAGCCTGTACCCGCAGGACGGCGACTCTGCGGTGATGCTGCTGTCCGGCGCCGACCGCGCGCTGGGCCAGGCGCGCGATGCCGGCCGCAACACCTTCCGCTTCGCCGACGGCGCCTTCGACGCACTGATGGCCGACCGCAGTGCCGCGCTCAAGCTGCTGCGCGCGGCGCTGGAGCGGCGCGAGGTGCGCAACAGCTACCGCCCGGTGGTCGCGCTGGACGACGGCGCGCCGCGCATCCTCGAAGTGGTGCCGGTCTTCCTCGGCGAGGACACCCCGCCGGTCGCGCTCGCCGAGCTGCTGCCGGGGTCGCCGCAGGGCGAACTGCTGCAGCAGGTGCAGCGGCGCGTCTCCGAGCAGGTCGATCAGGACCTGCAAGAGCTGCTGGCGCGCTTCGGCCCCGGTATTCCGGTCGCCTTCCGCCTGCACCCGCTGCTGCTGCGCGAGGCCAACATCGACCGCACCCTGCGCCCGATCATCGCCCTGCGCCGCGAAACCGGGGCCAGCGTCGCGGTGCTGATCGAGGAATACCTGCTGGCCAGCGTCGGCAACAACGTCTACCTGCACCTGCGCGAACTGCGCGAGCATGGCGTGGACTTCGTGATCGACGGCTTCGGCGGCAGCGTGTCCAACTTCCACCGCATGGCCGAGCTCGCCCCGCGCTGGGTGGTGATCGAGCCGCGCCTGGCCGCGCGCCACACCGATCCGTCCGACCTGCGCATGCTGCGCGCGCTGATCCGCATTGCCCGCTGCGTCGACGCCCAGGTGGCCTGGCCGGCCGGTGAAAGCCTGCCGCCGCTACGCAACCACCGACTCGACATCGATGCCGCCCTCGTCGATGAGGCCTGGCACCCCCACGACTTCGACCTGCGGCGCGGCGGCGCGCTCGGCTGAGCCTGGACGCACCGACACACGTGCAACGGCCCGGGATCGATCCCGGGCCGTTGCTTTTTCGCCAGCCGCCAAAGGTCACGGATTGCGGTACTGCTCGGCGAAGCGACCGGCGGCGACCGCGTAGGCGGCACGGGTGACGCCCAGCATCGGATCGAAGTACGCCACCAGTTTGGGCTGCAGGTCGAACGGCCCCTGCTCCAGCGCGAAGCGGGCATTGATCACGCCGGCATCGAGCGCGAACTGGACATGTCCGCGCAGCGCGGCCGGGATCTTGTCCGCGTCCTTGAGCGGCACCCGCTGGCCGTCGTAGAACGCCGTCAGCTCCCCGCTGAACGCGCGCGCCTGGTCCTGCAGCGCCAGACTCTGCACCAGCGCGTAGGCGAGGTCGAGACGGGTCACGCCGTGGTTCGGCCGGAACGCGCCGTTGATCAGCTGCATCGGGCCGTCATGGTCCTGAGCGAGGTTGCGCAGCACCGCACCGGGCGCCACCGCCGCCTCGGCAAACGGATAGGCAAAGCTGTTCGGCGACAGGTCCGGGAAGCTCGGCGCCCCGGACAGCGGCAGACGCTGGCGCAGGTTCGCGCCCATCGTCAGGTATTGCGCCAGCTCGCTGCGCCTGAGCGTCTGGTCCGGGCGGAACTTGCGGTCGGAGTAACCGTCGACGAGGCGACGGCTGACACCGAGCTCGATCGCACCACGCGCCGGATGTGTGGCGGCGACATCGTCCAGGCCGGTGAAGCCGGCGCTGTCGAGGAAGCTCAGGGTGCCCTGGATCGTGCCGGGCGCGCCGTAGCCGTTGGTGACCCGGAGCGGGTCGAGCGCGACGCCCGACACCGAGCCGAAGCCGCGCACGGTCAGCGTCCAGGTGCCGGGCTTGGCCGGTGCGCTGGCGACCACGGTGTCGCCGAGCAACGGCAACGCGATCGACGAGCCATAGCGCTCGCCATCCGGGTCGATCAGCACCACTGCCACGGTGTTGGCGTCGACCACCGCGCGTGCGGTGATCCACGCCGTCTGCGGCCCGACCTCGAAGCTCATCGAGCCGGTCGGCCCGACCGGCGAAAAATCGATCGCGAACGGGATGCTCGCGCCGGGCTTGAGCAGCGCGTGGCTGTTGAAGGTACGCAGGGCGTTCACGGTCCTGCCATGGTCGCTGCGCAGGCCGGCCGCCTCGGCGACCGCCGCATAGGCATCGACGTGGCCGGCCCCCACCTCCCAGCGCGCATGCCCGGTCATGTTGGTGGCGGTCCGGCGCAGGATGTCCTTGATCTGGTCGGGCGTCAGCGCCGGATTCGCCTCCAGCATCAATGCGACGATGCCGGCGACGTGCGGGGTTGCCATCGAGGTGCCGGAGATCATGGTGTAGAACGGCAGGTGCTCGGGCGCCAGCCCGAGATCGTCGGTCAGGCCGTTGGCGGTGAGGTTGGTGCTGGCCCGGGTCGAGACCACGTCCACGCCGGTGGCGACGATGGTCGGCTCGTTGACATAGGTCCACTCGCGACCGTCGTACATGGTGAAGGTACCCGACTCGCCACGCTTGCCGCGCGAGGAGAAATCGACCAGCCGGCCATCCTTGGTGCCGGCGCCGACCGAGATCACCCACGGCGCCTGCGCATAAGGATTGTGGGTGTCCTCGCCAGGTCCGTCGTTGCCGGCGGCGAACACCGCCGTGATGCCGCGCTTGTAAGCGGCATAAGAGGCGATGTTGACCGGGTTGGCCGGGTCGAAGCGGCCCGAGCTGCCCCAGGAGTTGGAGATCACCCGGATCGGCGCGTCGAAGCTGAACTGATGGGTGATCGCGTAATCGAAGCCGCCGATCGCATCGAGAATGAACAGCCCACCGCCCGAGCCGTAGCCGACGATGTCGGCACCCGGCGCCACGCCGCGGTACAGGCCGCCACTGCGCTCGCCGGTGCCGCCGAAGCTGCCGGCACAATGGGTACCGTGGCCGGAGTTGGTGTCGGTGTTGTACTGCCCCTCCAGATAGGTGACCGGGCCGAATTCGAACACCGCGCGCAGGTTGGTCAGGCCCTGCACGTTCTCGACCACGTGGCTGCCGTAGCTCAGGTCGGCATGGGTGGCATCGATGCCGGAGTCGTTGATGACGGCGGTGACGCCGGCGCCGGTGTAGGGAATCGTCCGGCCGAAATCCTGCGGGGCGGCCTGCAGCCGCTCCACGCCGGAGATCTGCCGCGCCTCGGCGTTGAAGTAGCGCAACGGGTGGTTGAGGTAGATGGAGGCCACGTCGTCACGCGCGGCCAGTGCCTGCACCTGCGCCGGCGTCGCCAGCGCGCCGGCGATCGGCAGCGAGTGGAACTGCACACCCTGACGGATGCCCAGCGCCTCCAGCGCCTGTCGCTGCGCCGCGGTCAGCGGGCCGTCCTGCCCGAAGGCGATCACCACTTCCAGCGGCTCGCCCGGCAGCACCGCGCCCAGTCTTTCGGCCAGTGCGGGGTCCAGCCGGGCTTGGGCAAGGGCTAGGCCGCTGGCCAGCATGCCCATTGCCAGGGCGGATAATCTGAGCGTGAGCATCGACTTGTGCTTCATGGGGCTGCTCCCGGGGGCGGCATGGGTCCGGCCCCCAGCATCCGCGGCGACCGCCGCGGCACCCATCCGGGCAAGCCCCCAGGCGACATGGGGGAAATCCCCTATGGACTGATTGCACATCGCTCCCATAGGCTGCCTTCACCCTCGATTCACCGCGCCGGGCCGAGGCTGGTCCGCGGTGAACGCGGTCCTCCCACGCCGGACCGTCTGGAGACGTCACCATGTGCATGTCGTTCCGCCTCGCCCCCGCCCTCGCCCTGCTGCTCGGCATGACGAGCATCGCTGCCGCGCAGAGCCTGCCGGTCAGCGTCAATGTCTCGGGCAATGTCGCCACCGCCCGCATCGGCCTCAGCACCGCCCCGCTCGCCGACCTGACCCTGAGCTTCGACGACGCCAGCAACCTCAGCGCGAGCAGCCTGGGCATCAGCGCCGAGCTGGTCAGTCTCAGCGATCCGAACCTGCTCGCCCGCCTGCCCGACGCCAACCTCACCACGATTCCCGCCGACTTCCCGGTGCTGATCACCATCGAGCCACCGGCACTCGCCGGGCTGAGCTTCCGCCGCACCGTCAACGTCGAGATCCACACCCACCTGCTGACCTACACCGCCGGCACCCCCTACCGTGTGTTCAAGGCGCCGCTGGGCGGGGCCTTCCGCGAGATCACCCGGGAGGTGCTGCCGGGCAGCGTGCGCGCCCGCACCAGCACCGGCTCGTTCTCGCAGTTCCTGATCCTGGCCGATCTGCGCTCCAGCCGCGACACCATCGCCGAGAAGTTCGGCTGGCTGCGCGGCCAGACCGCCGCCCTGTCGGCCACACCGCGCGCCGCACTGGAGTCGCGTATCGACGCGGCCGAAGCCGCCGTCGCCGACGATGACTTCGCCGAGGCGATCGCCCAGCTCGACGCCTTCAGCGCCGAGGTCGCCGCCCAGGCCGGCACCGCCATCCCGCAGCAGTGGCGTGCCCTGCGCGACCAGCACAATGTCGCCGGCGAGCTGCTGTCGGGCGCGGCGACGCTCAAATTCAGCATCGGGTTCCTGCGCGACTACGGCCATTGACCCGGCGCGCCAGAGGCCGCGGCGGCCCCGCGCCGCCGGCGGCTACGCGCGCTAAGATGCCGGCATGAAGGCGCGCCTGCTTGCCTACCTGCCGGACCGCCCCGCGGTCACGCGCCTCCTGGACGCGGGACAGACGGCCCTGATCGGCCGCGCGCCGGACTGCGATCTGCGCCTGGACCACCCGTCCGTCTCCCGCCGTCATGCCGAGCTGCGGCACGACGGCGACGGCTGGCGGCTGCGCGACCTCGACAGCAAGAACGGCAGTTTTCTCGATGGCGGCCGGATCGTCGAAGCGGCGCTGCCCGGCCACGCCTGGCTGCGTCTGGGCGACGTGCTGTGCGAATTCGAGCCGCTGAGTGAGATCGAAGCCGCCCAGGCCGCGCGCAGGCAGGCGCAGCGGCGCCAGGATTCGATCGTCTTCGCCACCCGGCTGCAGGCGCAGACCGCTTTTCCCGACCTGCTGCAGGACACATTGCGTGCGGTCTGCGAGCTGGCCGACGGCGAGCGCGGCTTCCTGCTGCTGGCCGAGGACGGCGGCTTGCGGGTGCGCGCCACCCATGCCCTGGACCCGGCCCGGCTCGCCGGGCGCGAGTTCTCCGGCAGCATCGGCGCGGTCGAGCGGGCGATCGCCGAGCGGCGGCCCGTAGTGGTCAACGAAGCCGGCGCCGACCCGCTGCTCGCCAGCCGCGCCTCGGTGCTCGCCGGCGGCCTGCGGACCCTGCTCTGCCTGCCGCTGCTCGACGGCGAGCGCGTGCTGGGCGCGGTCTATGCCGACAGCCGCCGCCCCGGCGCCGCCGTCACCGAACTCGACCTGGAACTGCTGCAGGCCGTGGTCGAGCGCGCCGCACTGTGGATCGCAGCCCACCGCGACGCCCGCGCCCTCGCCGCCCTCGTGGCCCCACCGCCACGCTGGGACGACATCCTCGCCGCCCACGCCGGACACCGGGGATGACCGAGCCCGAGAAGCCTACCCCGCCCGCCACCGTCACCGGCCACTTCGCCGCCGCGGATGTCGCTCCCGGCACGGTGCTGGCCGGACGCTTCCGCATCGAGGCCATGCTCGGGCTCGGCGGCATGGGCATGGTCTATCGCGCCACCGACCTCGACCTCGGCATCGAGGTGGCAGTGAAACTGCTGCGGCCGGAACTGGCCACACGCCCCGAGGCCTTCGAGCGCTTCCGCCAGGAGCTGCTGCTGGCGCGGCAGGTGTCCAGCCCGCACGTGGTGCGCATCCACGACATCGCCCGCCACGAGGACCGCTGGCTGATCAGCATGGATCTGATCGAGGGCGAATCGCTCGACCGCGTGCTCGACCGCCGCGGTCCGCTGCCGGTCGACGAGGCGCTGCGCATCACCCGCCAGCTCGCCGAAGGGCTGGCCGCGGCGCACGCGCGCGGCGTCGTGCATCGCGACCTCAAACCCTCCAACGTGCTGATCGACCGCGCCGGCAACGCCAGCATCGGCGATTTCGGCGTCGCCCGCTCGCTGGGCAGCAGCGGCTTCACCCAGGCCGGCACGATCGTCGGCACGCCCGATTACCTCTCGCCCGAGCAGGCGCGCGGCGGGCCGGTCGACGCGCGCAGCGACCTGTACGCGCTCGGCCTGATCCTCTACGAGATGCTGAGCGGACGCCCGGCCTTCGCCGGCAGCACGCCGGCCGAATCGCTCAGCCAGCGCATCCTGCGCCCGCCCGAGCCGGTCACCCGGCATCGTCCCGACACCCCGGCCTGGGTCGCGCGTCTGCTCGCGCGCCTGCTGCAACCACGCCCGGCGCACCGCTTCGCCGACGCGACGGCGGTGATCCACGCCATCGACCAGCGCCGCGTGCCGCTCGACCTGCGCCCCGGCCGCCGCACCGGCATCGCGTTGGCGGTGCTGGTGCTGCTCGCGCTGCTGGGCTGGCTCGGCCCGCGGCTGCCGCTGACGCCGCCCGCGTTGCCGCCGGACCGGCTGCTGATCGTCGCCGCCGACGCCGACACCGCCACCACCACTACCGACACCGACGCCGACGCCTGGCTCGCCGCGGTAGAGCATTTGCGCCAGGGCATCGCCGAGCTGTCCGGCATGGCGGTGGTGGACGGCGACCGCACCGCGCAGGCGCTGGCCCAGCTCGGCCTGCCCGGCAGCGGCGCCCGCGATGGCGAATCGGTGGCGCAACTGGTCCCGGCGCGTCGCCATCTAG
>JBEQAM010000070.1:0-8375 GCA_041640375.1 Rehaibacterium sp.
GCGCCGCACCGGCGAGCTGGTCGCCAGCGGCGTGCTGCTGGCCGAGGGCGGCTTCCCGCAGTTCGAATACACCCGCCTGAACGACATCAAGCCGGCATTGATCGCCGAGGCCACGGCTGCCGCCCGAGCCTCCGCCGAGCAGTTCGCGCAGGACGCCAAAGCCAAGGTCGGCGGCATCCGTAGCGCCAACCAGGGCCAGATCGACATCAGCGATCGCGACCAGGGCTCGCCACAGGTGAAGAAGATCCGCGTGGTGACGACCGTGGAGTACTTCCTCGTCGACTGATCCGCCGCACCCTCGTGGGAGTCGCCGACCTGCGGAAGAACGGCCGCGGCCGCTTCCGCAGGACGAGTCGCGGCGCTAGCCCGCTTCCAGCGCCTCGTACAGCGCCAGCCACTCGGCTTCGAGGGCATCGCGCTCGCGGCTGAGTTCGGCCTGCTTGCGGCCGAGCTGCGCGGCCTCGGCGCCATCGCCGGCATACAGCGCCGGATCGGCCAGCCGGGCCTCGACCTCGGCGCAGGCCAACTGCAGGGCGGCGAGCCTGTCTTCCAGCTGCTTGAGCCGGCGCCGCTGCGCGCCATCCTCGCGGCGCGGCGGCGCGGGCTCGGCCTTCGGCCTGGCCGCCTTCTCGGCCTTGCCGGCGCTGCGCTGCTCGGCATTGCGCGCGCGCAGCCAGGCGGCGTACTCGTCGAGGTCGCCGTTGAACTCCTCGACGCGGCCATCGGCCACCCGCCAGAAGGTGTCGCAGACCAGGCCGATCAAATGACGGTCGTGCGACACCAGCACGATGGCGCCGGGGAAGTCGCTGAGCGCCTCGGCCAGGGCCTCGCGCATGTCCAGGTCGAGGTGGTTGGTCGGCTCGTCGAGCAGCAGCACGTTGGGACGGCGCCAGGCGATCAGCGCCAGCGCCAGGCGCGCACGCTCGCCGCCGGAGAAGCCGTCGATGCACTCGAAGGCGCGGTCGCCGGGGAAGTTCCAGCGACCGAGGAAGTTGCGGAACTCCTGCGTCGGCGTGTCCGGCGAAAGATCGCGCAGGTGGTCGATCGGACTGGCGCCCGCGCGCAGGCTCTCCACGGTGTGCTGGGCGAAGTAGCCAATCACCATGTCGCCGTGGGCGACGCGCTCGCCCGCCAGCGGCGGCAACACCCCGACCAGGGTCTTGACCAGCGTGGACTTGCCGGCGCCGTTGGGGCCGAGCAGGCCGATGCGGTCGCCGGCTTCCAGCCCGAAGCGCACGCCGTGCAGGATCACCACATCGCCGCGCTCGGTGTGCTCGTGCTCGACCGGCAAGGCCTCGTCGCCGTGCTCGTCGGCGATGGCGGCGCGGTAGCCGGCCTCGACATCGTTCAGCCGGAGCAGCGAGAACGGCATCTTCGCCGGCGCCTGGAAACCGATGTGCAGCGCGCGCTCGGCGCGCACGGCCTCGGTGCCGGCCAGCTTGGCCAGGCGCTTCATCCGCGACTGCGCCTGCCTGGCCTTGCTGGCCTTGGCCTTGAAGCGGTCGATGAAGGCCTGCAGGCGGGCACGCTCGGCCTGCTCCTTCTCGAAGGCGATCTGTTGCTGGCGCAGGTGCTCGGCGCGCTGGCGCTCGAAGCTGGTGTAGTCGCCGACGTACAGCTTCGCCCGGCCGTCGTGCAGGTGCAGGGTGTGGGTGCTGACGCCGTCGAGAAACTCGCGGTCGTGCGAGATGACCAGCAGCGTGCCCGGATATTTCAGCAGCCACTGCTCCAGCCACAGCACGGCGTCGAGATCGAGGTGGTTGGTGGGCTCGTCGAGCAGCAGCAGATCCGAGGGCGTCATCAGCGCCCGCGCCAGGTTCAGGCGCACGCGCCAGCCGCCGGAGAACTCCGACACCGGCTTGCCGTGGGTCTCGGGCGGAAAGCCCAGGCCGTGCAGCAGACGGCCGGCGCGGGCGGTGGCGTCGTAGCCGCCCAGCGCCTCCAGCCGCTGGTGCGCCTCGGCCACGGCTTCCCAGTCCTCGCGCGCCATCGCCTCGCTTTCGGCCCGGATCGCGGCGTGCACCGCGGCATCGCCGGACAGCACGAAATCGATGGCGGCGTCCGGCAGCGACGGTGTTTCCTGCGCGACGCTGGCGATGCGCACCCGCTGCGGCAGGTCGATGTCGCCGCGGTCCGGCTCCACCTCGCCCATCAGCGCGGCGAACAGGCTGGACTTGCCGCAGCCGTTGCGGCCGACCACGCCGACGCGCCAGCCCGCATGCAGGGCCAGGTCGACATCGGACAACAGCAGGCGCTCGCCGCGACGCAGCGCGAAATTGCGGAAGGAGATCATCGGCGGATTATCGCATCCGGGCAGGCGCTGCCGCTGGCCATCGGCGCACGCGACGCGAACGGTCCGCCCCCATACTGGCCCCGCCTCCATCCACAGACACGTGACGCGATACCCGCTCGGCTGGCCCTGGCCGCGCTGTTCACCCTTCCCGCCAGTGCCGACGAGCCGTTCGGCCAGGACTTGGACACGATCCACGTCGCCGACGGCGTCACCGCGTACATCGCCAACTCCCCCCGGCGGGCTGGTCCGAGGCGGCGGGTGAGAAGCGCTCGGACCGAGCGCCTTCGACCCGGAGACGGAAAAGGCCGGGCGATGCCCGGCCTTTTCCTTGTCCGCCGCGCGAGCCGGCGCGGTCAGGGCGCCGTGGCGGGCCTGGCGCCGCCGAGGAACTCGGCCAGCCAGGCCTGCTTCTCGCCATACCAGTGGATCGAGTTGTTGTGCTTGAGGATCCAGTGGTTCTCGTCCGGGTAGTGGACGAAGCGGCTGCGCACGCCGCGGTTCTGCAGGGTGTTGAACAGCTCCACGCCGTGGTTGATCGGCACGCGGTAGTCGATCTCGCCGTGGATCACCAGCGTGGGCGTATCGAAGTTGCCGGCGGCATAGTGCGGCGAGGTGGCCTCGAAACGCGAGCGATCCTCCCAGAACTCGCCGTGGCGGTTCTTGGATGCGCCGAAGTCGGCGGCGTACTGGCCGTACAGGTTGTACACGGCGGCGTGGGCGACGATGGTCTTGAACGGATGCTCGCGCCCGAGCAGCAGCGAGGCCAGGTAGCCGCCGTAGCTGGCACCGCCGGCGGCCATGCGCTCGGCGTCGATGTACGGTTGCGCCGCCAGCCACTGCGCGGCCTTGATGGTGTCGGTGTACGGCAGGGTCGCCCAGTCGGCGGTGATCGAATCGGTGAAGGCCTGGCCGAAGCCGCTGGAGCCGTGGAAGTTGTGCCAGGCGGTCACGTAGCCCCAGCCGGAGAACACCTGTGCGTTCCAGCGCCAGGAGAAGCTGTCGGTGATGCCGTTGTGCGGGCCGCCATGCAGCAGCAGGTACAGCGGATAGCGCCGGCTGCGGTCGAAGCCGGGCGGGTAGTTGATCCACATCTGGATCGGCGCGCCGTTGGCGCCTTCGTAGGTCACGCTCTCGTAGGTGCCGAAATCGATCGTCGCCAGCAGCTCGTCGTTGAAGTCCGACAGCTTGGTGGCGCGGCCACTGCGCGGATCGACCGACACCAGCGTCGGCGGCTGCACGAAGCTCTCGTTCAGCGCCACCAGCACGCGGCCGTCGCGCGACAGCGCCGGCGCGGTGAAGCTGGTCGCCGCCGTGATCGCAGTGACCCGGCCGTCCGGGACGCCGATGCGGTACAGGCGGTTGGTGCCGGCGTCGTCGACGCTGACCACCACACTGCGACCGTCGCCGGCCCAGACCGGACCGGAAATGCTGCGATCGAAGTCCGCGGTCAGCGCGCGCACCTGGCCGCTGCGGCGGTCGATCAGGTGCAGCACGGCGCGGTCGGCGTAGAAGCCGGGGATCGACTGCTTCGACCAGGCCAGCCAACGCCCGTCCGGGCTGTAGCGCGGCCCGAAGTCCGGCGCCGGGTTGTCGGCGGTGAGGTTGCGCGGCTCGCCGCCGTCCAGCGGCAGCACGAACAGGTCGGGGTTCGGGCGCACGCCGGTGGGGTCGGTGTTCACCACCAGCGCGATCTCGCGGCCATCCGGGGCGATGTCGTAATGGCCGAGGCCGGGATCCTGGTCGGGCAGCTTCACGCCGCGCCCGAGGGTGATGGCCTGCGCTTCGCCGCCCTCGGCGGAGACGCGGAACAGGTGGTTCTCGCGGTCGTCCAGCCAGCGATCCCAGTGCCGTACCGGGGCGCGGTCCCAGGCGCGGCCGGACACTTTCGAGTCCTTGCGCTCCTTGAGCCGCCTGCCCTGCGCCTCCCAGCCGTCGAGATCGGCCCAGACCCGGCTGACGAAGGCGAGGCTGCGCCCATCCGGGAACCAGCGCACCGCCGACACCCCGGTCGGCACGCGGGTCAGCCGTTGCGCCTCGCCGCCGGCCAGCGGCAGCACGTAGAGCTGGTTGGCCTCGTCGTCGCCGCGGCGCGACTCGAACGCGATCCGGGTGCCGTCCGGCGACCACACCGGGTTACTGCTGCTGACGCCCTCGGCGGTCAGCGGACGCCAACTGCCATCGCGCCGGTCGTGCAGCCACAGCCGGGTGCTGGCCTGATCCTTGGCGCGGTCGTTGGTGACGACCGCGATGGCGGTGTAGCGGCCGTCCGGCGAGATCGCGGGCGGCCCCAGCCGCTTGAGCTCCCACATCGTCTCGGCGGTGAGCGGACGCTTTTCCTGCGCCTGCGCGGCGACCGGGACCAGCGCCGGCGCGAGCAGCGCCAGCACGAGAATCGAAGCACGCAACATCTCGTCGCTCCTGACAGGTGAACGGGCAGTGCCCGAGCCTAGCCTCCCGGCGCGGCCATCGCCACACCCCGGAAGTCACACCCCGGCCGCCGCTGCCGCGGTCCGGGCATGGCGGCTGGCCAGCGCGACCGTGGCGTGGTGGATGTCGACGACGGCCTCGACCTGGTTCGCATCGCCGCCGGCCATGCTCGCCGACAGCGGCAGGCCGTGGCGGCGGCAGCTTTCGAAACGGTCGCGCTCGACCAGGCCTTGCCCAAGGACATGGCGCGGCATGGCCGATTCCCGGTCACGGCGAGGTCACAAGGACCGGCTCCGATCTCCGAGCCGGATTGTCCTGCCCGGCCGGACCGGCTCACGGTTGCCATAGAATGGCGGCTGGTTTCCTGGAGTCCATCATGAGCATCAGCGCCCCCGCCCTGCCGGCATCGGCCCAGGCCGATGCCGAGCAGGCCGAACACCTGGCCCAGCAAGGCCAGACTGCGGCTGCCGCCAGGCTGTACGAGCGGGTGCTGGCGACCGCGCCGGACTATTCGCGCGCGCTCAGTTTCTTCGCGATGCAGGCCTATTTCGCCGGCGACCTCATTCGCGCCCGCGACTGGATCGAGCGCGCCTGTCGCGGTCAACCGCGGCTGGCGCTGGTCGAGGCCAATCGTGCCCTGATCCTGCGCGCACTGGGCGATCACGACGGCGCCCTGGCGGCCTACGAGGCGGCACTGGCCCTGGATCCGGACTTCGTGCCGGCACGCCTGGATGCGGCGGCACTGCTCGAAGCGTCGGGTCGACGCCGGGATGCCAATGCGCACTACCGTGCCGCATTGACGCGGCTGCCGCCGATCTCGGCCCTGCCGCCGCCGCTGCGCGAGCGGGTCGAACATGCGCAACGTGCCCTGGCCGAGGAGGAGGAGGAGCTGGAGCGCTGGCTGCAGGCGCGTCTGGCGCCGCTGTACTCGCAAATCGATGATGAATCCCGGGCCCGCTTCGACGAGTGCTACCAGATCCTGCGCGGGCGCAAGAAAGCGATGCTGCCGCGACCCGGCTTCATGTACTTCCCCAAGCTGCCGCCGCTGACCTTCTATCCGCGGCAGATGTTCCCCTGGGCCGAGCAGATCGAAGCGGCAACCGAGACCATCTGCACCGAACTGCTGTCCGTGCTCGCCCGGCACGACGAGCGTTTCATGCCTTACGTGCAGAAGCGGGATGTCGCCCCCGGCTCGGTCTGGGAGCCGCTCAACTTCAGGCATGACTGGGACGTCTTCTTCCTCTACAACCAGGGCGAGCGCGTCGAGAGACACTGTCAGGCCTGCCCGGCGACGGTCGCCATCCTCGATGCCCTGCCCCTGGTGCGGATTCCGGGTCGCGGTCCGACCGCATTCTTCTCACGCCTGCGCTCCGGCACCCACATCCCACCGCACCATGGCGCGACCAACACTCGCCTGATCGTGCATCTGCCGCTGATCGTGCCGCCCGGCTGCGGCTTCCGGGTCGGGAACGACGTGCGCGAATGGCGGCCGGGCGAACTGCTGATTTTCGACGACACCATCGAGCACGAGGCCTGGAATCACGGCGACCAGACCCGCGTGGTGCTGATCTTCGACATCTGGAACCCCTTCCTCACCGAGGCCGAACGCGAGCTGGTCACGGCCGTGACGGCCGGAATGGCTGAGTTCTACCCCGGGCGGCAGCACGTGCCCGACCTGTGACGAGGTGGCATCCGCTCAGGCCTCGGCCAGAGCCCGGATCATTGGCGCCAGCTGCGTCTGGTAGGCCTTCCAGACCCGGCCGCGATCGGTGCGGATGCCATCGCGCACCATCGTGCTGCTCGCGGTGGAGACGGCATCCCCGCGACGCTCCACCGCCAGCATCCCCGGCTCGTAGTCCAGCCCGCAGAAGCGCGCCATGGTCGCCGCCGTCTCCTCGGGGCGGCGAACAAGGGCCTCGTAATCGACATCCAGGATCCGATCGGGAAGCAGCGCGCGCCAGTGTGCCATCAGGCGGCGGTAATTGCGGTAATGGGCCGCATAGTCGAGCTGATCGTAGGAGTAGGGACAAGCGTGCGAGAACAGCGTGCGCAGGCTGGAGAGGCCGACGTCGATCGGGTCGCGCACGAGGTGGATGAACTTCGCCCGCGGCAGCGCGCGCGCGATGAAACCGACGTTGTAGTAGTTCGAGGGCAGCTTGTCGGTCACCAGCGGCTTGCCGGCGGCACGCCAAGCCATGCTGCGCAGGTAGCCAGCACCGATCGCGCGGTAGTCGAGCCGGTCGCGGCCCTGCACCAGCCGCGGATCGTGGTCGCCGCCGTAATGCAGTCCACTGGCACGCCGCAACTGGGCGCGGATGTCATAGGTCTCTCCGCCAGCCGCCACCTGCGAGTGGCCGCCGAGGATACGCTCGGCCAGCGTGGTGCCCGAACGATGCAGGCCGATCACGAAGATCGGCACCGGCTGGGCATCGTCACAACCGTCCGCCTGCATCAGTTCCTCGACCGTCCACTCCTGCAGTCGCGCGAACAGGCGATCGGTCGCAGCCGGGTCGTAGCCGAGCGTGGCCCGCTTGGCGCGACAGGCGCGCTCCAGTGCCGCCCAGGCGCGCGGATAGTCGCCCAGGTCATGCAGCTCGTTGTGCAGCGCATAGGCCAGGTAGGCTTCGTCCTCGCCGCTCGGCCCCTGTGCCAGCACGCGCTCGATGCGGTCGACCCGTGTCTCGGCACCCGGCAGCCGCAGCCGCGACAGCAGCCAGTGCGAGCCGGGGTCGCCCGGCAGAATGGCCAGACAGCGTTCGGCGTATTCGGCCGCGGCGGACAGGTCGCCGTGGAACAGCGCCAGGGTCGCCTGCAAGTACAGGCCCGGCGGATGACGCGGATCCCTCGCCACCGCCGCCTCCGCGAACTGCCGCGCCAGCGCATGGGCACCCGCCAGGGTCAGCTGCTGGGCCACCTCAGCCAGCGAGGTGGCCGAATCCCACAGCGGTGGCGGCAACTGCCGCGCGACCTCGATCATCAGCCCGGACTCGCTGAGCTCACCCAGCATCTGCAGCAGCTGGATCGCCAGACGCGGGCTGGCCAGATGCCCCGAGAGCGCCCGCAACACCAGCGCCCGCGCCGGTGTGTGACGCCCGGCCAGCAGATGCAGTTCGGCCAATGCCAGCGCCGCGCCAACGTGGTCGGGCGCCCGTTGCAGCACCGATTCGTAGCAGGCCGCCGCCGGGGCCGGCAGGCCGCTGGCCAGGTAGGCCTCGGCCCGCTGCAACAGCCGGTTCAGCCGCGCGGCATCGGCGGAAGACGCAGGGAGGGGCGTGGTCACGGAAGATGATGGGCGATTCATCGCCCTAGTGTAGCCGCAGAGGTGGGCGCGGGTCGGGGGCGCCCCGGCCGATGGCCGTGACTGCCGGCCGGGACGGGCACGGTCTGTCTCCTCTCCCGCCCACGCCGCAGGCCGATAAAAAAAACGAGGGGCCCGAAGGGCCCCTCGCAAAACCGCCTGACCGCGAGCCTCAGAAGCTCTGGGTGTAGCGGATGTACGGCACGCGGCCGTAGCCGTCGTACAGGGCGAAGCGGAAGCCGCGACCGGTCGGATCGAACGGATCCAGCACCGGGTCCTTGTCGGCGAGGTTCTGCACGCCCAGGGTGATGCGGCCGTTCCACGGCGCGCTCCAGGTCGCCTGCAGGTCGTGGGTGG
>JBEQAM010000071.1:0-8351 GCA_041640375.1 Rehaibacterium sp.
GTCGCGCACGCCGTCCAGGCGGCGCAGGGCACGGTCGATCAGCCAGGCGCAGGCGGCGCAGCGCATGCCCTCGACCAGCACGGTGATCGCGCGTCCGCCGTGCGCCTCGCGGCTGTGCTCGGCGAGGATGTCGGCGCGATCCCAGGCGGCGAAGTCGTCGGTCTCGGCGTCGACGCGGCAGCCGTCGGCCTGGCGCAGGCGGTAGTAGTCGCCCAGACCGGCGTCGCGGATCCAGGCGGCGGCAGTGCCGCAGCCGTGGCAGCAGACCAGGCGCGGTGCGCCGTCGAGTTCGACCACCGGCGCGTCGGCGGGCAGCGGCTCACCACAGTGGAAGCAGCCGGCCTGCGCCATCGCCGTCAATCCGTCAGCGCCGCGTGCAGGCGGGCCCGCATGGCACCGGTCGGCAGGCGGCCGATCAGACGCCAGGCGCCGTCGTCGGGTGCCAGTACCAGCTTCCAGTCGTGGCCGCGATCGGCGGCGAAGCGGCCGAGAAAGACGTCACCCTGGCGCAGGAGGGGCAGCGCCGCGTCGGCTGCGGCCGTGGTCGGATGCACCGCGGTCAGTTGCAGGCGCAGCGGCGGCTCGGCATCGCCGATCAGCGTCACCCGCACCGCGTCGGTGCCGACGTCGAGTTCGACGCTGGCGCTCAGGCCGAGCTCCAGCGCGCGCTGATCGGCAGCCAGGTCGGCGATCTGCACCTGCGCGGTGCGGCGCACCGCCTCGGGGACGGCGTCGGCGCCGCCGGCGCGTACGGCGATGGCGACGGTCGACAGACCGGCGATCACCGCCGACAGTGGGAAGGCGATCATCAGCCAGACCATCGGCTCGCGGTACCAGGGGCGGGAAACGATAGCGTTCATGGGTTTACATCGGTCCGAAGAAGCGGGTGTCGTGGCTGCTGCGCACGGCCGGGTCGTCGAGGCTTTCGACCACGAAGCGCACGTCGTGGCGGCCGGCGACGCGGCCCGGCTCGCCGCGCAGGGTGACCGGCACGGTCAGCACTTGCTCGGCGGCAGCCTGGATTTCGATCGGCGCGCCGACCAGGGCGATCGTCGCTTCGCCCTCGATGGTGATGCGGTAGGTGTGCGCGCGCGCCTGCTTGTTGATCACGCGCAGGGTGTAGGCGTTCTCCACCGCGCCGTCGGCGGCGGTGCGATACAGCGCGTTGCGATCGCGCAGGACGTCCACCTGCAGCGGGGCGCGGTTGAGCACGCCCCAGGTCCAGCCGGCGAAGATCGCCGCCAGCAGTGCGCCGTAGACGAGTATGCGCGGACGCAGGATGCGGCTGGGCTTGCCGTCGACGGCGTTCTGGGTGGTGTAGCGGATCAGGCCGCGCGGGTAGGACAGCTTGTCCATCACCCCGTCGCAGGCATCGATGCAGGCGCCGCAGGCGATGCATTCGTATTGCAGGCCGTTGCGGATGTCGATGCCGGTCGGGCAGACCTGCACGCAGAGCGTGCAGTCGATGCAGTCGCCGAGATCCTCGGGGCTGCTCACGGTCGGCCGTTGGTCCTCGGGCAGGTCGACCAGGCCAGTCGTGATGCGCACGCCGCCATGTGCCATTTCCTCATGGGCGGCATGCACCTGCGCCGCCTGTGCCGCACCCGGCGGCAGCAGCCCGCGCGCACGCTCCAGCACGCTCGCCAGGCTGCCGCGCTTGCGTGCGCCACGCGGCTCGCCGCGTCGCTCGTCATAGGCGATCACCAGCGTGTTGCGGTCGAACATCGCGCTCTGGAAGCGTGCGTAGGGGCACATGTATTTGCACACCTGCTCGCGCAGGAAGCCGGCATTGCCCCAGGTGGCCAGGGCGTAGAACAGCACCCAGAAGGTCTCCCAGCCGCCCCACTCGAACGGATACAGGCGTGCACCCAGGTCGCGGATCGGGGTGAAGAAGCCGACGAAGGTGAAGCCCGTCCACAGCGCGAACAGCAGCCAGGCGACATGCTTGCCACCACGGCGCAGCAGTTTGTCGCGGTTCCAGGGCGCGGTGTCGAGCTTGATGCGCTTGTGGCGGTCGCCTTCGAAGAAGCGCTCGATCCAGACGAACACTTCCGTCCACACCGTCTGCGGGCAGGCGTAGCCGCACCACAGGCGGCCGGCGAGGGCGGTGAAGAAGAACAGGCTCAGGCCCGCCATGATCAGCAGCAGGGCCAGGAAGAAGAAATCCTGCGGCCAGAAGTTGAGTCCGAAGATGTAGAACTTGCGCGCCGGCAGGTCGAACAGCACGGCCTGCCGCCCGTCCCAGCTCAGCCATGGGAACAGGTAGTACATGCCCAGCAGCCACCACACCGCCGCGGTGCGCAGGCGGGTGAAGCGGCCGCTGACCTCGCGCGGGTGGATCTTCGCTTCCGAGACGTACATCGCCTGTGTCGCCTCGGTGCGGCTGTCGATCTTGCGGCCCATCTCAGCGCTCCGGCGGCAGCGGCCGGTTGTAGCGGCTGGCCGGCCGTAGCAGGATCCAGGTGAAGGTCGAGGCCGAAGCCGTGCACAGCCAGAACACGAAGAAGCCGATCGTGTAGCCGGCGCCGCGGCTGATCTCCAGCGCCGGGAAGGTCAGGTCGCGCAGCGCCAGCGGGTCGACGAAGGCGAAGAACACCGTCGTCGCCACACCGGCGGCGAAGAAACTCGGCCACAGGATCGCCCCGAGCCGCTGCGCGAGCGGCCGGGGCGGATGATCGAAGCCGGCGCCGCGCGGGCTCATGGGGCGGCGCCCGTCTCGGCCGGCGCGTTGCGCGCGTACACCCAGGCGGCGACCAGACGGGCGCGGGTCTCGCCCAGGATGTCCTTGTGTGCCGGCATCTGGCCGTTGCGGCCGTTGACGATGGCGGTGCGGATGCTGTCGAAGTCGCCGCCGTACAGCCAGACGTTGTCGGTCAGGTCGGGGGCGCCCAGCAGCGGGTTGCCCTTGCCCTCCACGCCGTGGCAGGCCGCGCAGACCATGTCGAAACGTTGCTTGCCGGCGGCGGCCAGCGCGGGATCGACCCGTTGGCCGCTGAGCGACTGCACGTACACCGCGACCTCGGTGATCGCCTGTTCGCTGCCGAGCACGGCGGCGAACGGCGGCATCGCTGCCTGGCGGCCGTGCAGGATGGTCTGCAGGATCGTTTCCGGCTCGCCGCCCCACTGCCAGTTGCCGTCGACCAGGTTGGGGAAGCCCTTGGCGCCACGCGCGTCCGAGCCGTGACAGGTGGCGCAGAAGTTGCCGTAGATGCTCTGGCCGAGCCGGATCGCTTCCGGATCACGGGCGATCTCATCGACCGGGCGGCCCTCGAAGCGGGCGAACAGCGGGGCGAGCTTCTCCTGGGCGGCGGCGACGTGGGTGTCGTGTTCGCCGGCCGAGGTCCAGCCGCTGGTGCCGGCGAAATTGCCCAGGCCCGGATACCAGATCAGGTAGCCGATGCTGAACACGATGGTCAGGTAGAACAGGTTGATCCACCATTTCGGCAGCGGCTTGTTGTACTCGCGCAGGTCGCCGTCCCAGACGTGGCCGGTGGTGTCTTCGGGCTGCTCGCCCTTGCGGCGCTTGGACGTCAGCCACAGCAGCCAGACGCAGCCGACGATGTTGACCGCGACCAGAACGATGATGAACCAGGACCAGAAGGCGCTCATGGTCACTCCTTGGTTTCTTCTTCAAGGGGCAGCCGGGCGGCTGCCTCGAAATCGGGTTTGCGCTTGCTGCTCCAGGCCCAGATCCAGCCGCCGACGAAGGCGGCGAGCAGGACGGCGGTGATCAGCCCGTTGACGATGCCGGTGTTCATGGCGTGCTCCTCACTGTGCCCGCGGGCCGTGTCTGCCCAGGCCCTGCAGATAGGCGATGACCGCGTCCATCTCGGTCTTGCCGGCGACGGCCGCCGCCGCACCGTCGATGTCCTCGTCGGTGTAGGGATCGCCGAGGCGGCGCAGGGCGCGCATCCTGGCGACGATAGTGCCGGCGTCGATCTCGCGCCGTTCCAGCCAGGGGTAACCGGGCATGTTCGATTCGGGCACCACGTCACGCGGGTTGATCAGGTGCACGCGATGCCAGTCGTCCGAGTAGCGGCCGCCGACACGGGCCAGGTCCGGTCCGGTGCGCTTGGAGCCCCACTGGAACGGTCGGTCGTAGACCGACTCGCCGGCCAGCGAGTAGTGGCCGTAGCGCTCGGTCTCGAAGCGCAGGGTGCGGATCATCTGCGAGTGGCAGTTGTAGCAGCCTTCGCGGACGTACACGTCGCGCCCGGCCAGCTCCAGCGGCCCGTAGGGCTTGACGCCCGGCAGCGGCTTGACCGCCTCGGCCTGGTACATCAGCGGCACGATCTCGGCCAGGCCGCCGAAGGAGATCACCACCGCGATCAGGATGGCCATCAGGCCGACGTTCTTCTCGATCTTCTCGTGACTCATGTCCGTGTCCTCCTCAGGCATGGGCCGCATCGGCGACCGGCTCGACCAGCGGCGAGTCGGCGGTGTCGCGCGCCATCTGGAAGGTCTTCCAGACGTTCCAGGCCATCACGGCCATGCCGCCGAGGACCAACACGCCGCCGAGGAGGCGCACCAGGTAGTAGGGGTAGGTGGCGGCCAGCGACTCGACGAAGGTGTAGGTCAGCGTGCCGTCGGCGTTGGTGGCGCGCCACATCAGGCCCTGCATCACGCCGGCGATCCACATCGAGGCGATGTAGAACACCACGCCGACCGTGTGCACCCAGAAATGGATGTCGATCAGCCTGGTGCTGTACATCTCCTTCAGGCCAAGCACGCGCGGATAGATCATGTACAGCGCGCCGATGGTGATCATCGCCACCCAGCCGAGCGCGCCGGAATGGACGTGGCCGATGGTCCAGTCGGTGTAATGGCTGAGCGAGTTGACCGTCTTGATCGACATCATCGGCCCCTCGAAGGTCGACATGCCGTAGAAGCTCAACGAGACGATCAGGAACTTGATGATCGGATCGGTGCGCAGTTTGTGCCACGCACCCGAGAGGGTCATCATGCCGTTGATCATGCCGCCCCAGCTCGGCGCCAGCAGGATCAGCGAGAACACCATGCCGAGTGACTGCGCCCAGTCCGGCAGGGCGGTGTACTGCAGGTGGTGCGGGCCGGCCCACATGTAGATCGCGATCAGCGCCCAGAAGTGCACGATCGACAAGCGGTAGGAGTAGATCGGGCGGCCGACCTGCTTGGGTACGTAGTAGTACATGATCCCGAGGAAGCCGGCGGTCAGGAAGAAGCCGACCGCGTTGTGGCCGTACCACCACTGCACCATCGCGTCGACCGCGCCGGTGTAGACCTGGTAGGACTTGCCCAGCGACACCGGCAGCGCCAGGTTGTTGACCACGTGCAGCATGGCCACGGCGATGATGAAGGCGCCGAAGAACCAGTTGGCGACATAGATGTGCCGGACCTTGCGCCTGGCGATGGTGCCGAAGAAGAGCACCGCATAGGCGACCCAGACCACGGTGATCAGCAGATCGATCGGCCATTCCAGCTCGGCGTACTCCTTGCCCTGGGTGATGCCCAGCGGCAGCGTGATCGCCGCCAGCACGATCACCAGCTGCCAGCCCCAGAA
Organism: Rehaibacterium sp.; assembly: GCA_041640375.1. Classification (GTDB taxonomy): domain Bacteria; phylum Pseudomonadota; class Gammaproteobacteria; order Xanthomonadales; family Xanthomonadaceae; genus Rehaibacterium. The sequence goes on from JBEQAM010000071.1 coordinate 5,540, forward strand.
CACGAAGGCGGCCAGCCTGTCCGAGATCAGCCGGGCATGGCTGGTGCGCTGGACCACGTGCAGGCTGGTGGCGAACAGTGCCGAGCCGCCGAAGGCGAAGATCACGGCGTTGGTGTGCAGCGGGCGCAGGCGGCCGTAGCTGAGCCAGGGAATGTCGAAGTTCAGCGCCGGCCAGTACAGCTGGGCGGCGATGAACACGCCGACCGCCATGCCGACGATGCCCCAGACCAGAGTCATCACCGCGAACTGGCGGACGACCTTGTCGTTGTAAGTCTCGTGTTGCAGCGCTTGGGAGGCCATGTCCCCATTTCTCCGGATGGCTTTGCGCGGCAATTTTCGAGGGACGGGGTCGGGCGACGGTTGATTTGGATCAAGTGCGACCGGCCGGTTTTTCGCGTCGCCGGCCCGGTCGCGACTTCTGCACGCCGCCGGTGAGGGCTTTGTCCCGTCGCCGGCCGGTCCGTGCTAGCGTGCCCGGTCATGACATCCACGCCGCTGATCACCAACGACGCCGTCGTCCTCGGCCTGCTGGCCGTCACCCTGGGCCTGGTGTTCTGGACCGGGACCGGTCCTACGCCGTTCTGGCGCCGTTTCTACGCGGTCGTGCCGGGGCTGCTGCTGTGCTACTTCATCCCGGCGCTCTACAACACCTTCGGACTGATCGATGGCGAGTCCTCCGGGCTGTATCCGATGGCGCGCGACTACCTGCTGCCGAGCGCGCTGGTGCTGTTCACCGTCTCGGTCGACATCAAGGCGATCCTGCGGTTGGGGCCGAAAGCGCTGGTCATGTTCCTGGCCGGCACGGTGTCGGTGATGCTGGGCGCGGTGCTGGCCTTCCTGGTGCTGCGCGGCGTGGCGCCGGACGTGGTGGCCGGCGAGGTCTGGCGCGGGCTGACCACGGTGGCCGGCAGTTGGATCGGCGGCGGCGCCAACCAGGCGGCCATGCGCGAGGTGTTCGAGGTCGACATGAACGTGTTCGGCCAGTTCGTCGCCGTCGACATCCTGGTCTCCAGCCTGTGGCTGGCGCTGATCCTGTTCCTGGCCCCGCGGGCGGCCGCCTTCGATCGCTGGACCGGTGCCGATACCACCGCCATCGACGACCTCAAGCGCCGGGTCGAGGCCTACCAGGCCGAGCACACCCGGGTCGCCAGCCTGCCCGACTTGATGGTGATCCTCGCCATCGCCCTCGGCGCGACCGGCCTGGCGCATGCGCTGACCGAGCTGATCCTGACCGGCATCGCCACGCTGCCGGCGGAGTGGAACCTGGAGGACTACAGCCTGACCTCGCGCTTCTTCTGGGTGGTGGTGCTGGCGACCACCTTCGGTCTGCTGCTCAGCTTCACCCGCGCCCGCCGTTACGAAGGCGCTGGCGCGTCCAAGGTTGGCGCGGCGATGCTCTACGTGCTGATCGCCACCATCGGCATGCACATGGATCTGGCCGCCCTGCGCGATGTGCCCGGCCTGTTCGCGCTGGGCGCGATCTGGCTGCTGGTGCACGGCGTGCTGATGTTCGTGGTGGCCAGGCTGATCCGTGCGCCGTTGTTCTTCCTCGCCATCGGCTCGGAGGCCAACATCGGCGGTGCCGCCTCGGCGCCGGTGGTCGCCAGCGCCTTCCACCCGGCGCTGGCGCCGGTGGGCGTGCTGCTGGCAGTACTGGGCTACGTGCTCGGCACCTACTGCGCCTACCTGGTCGGGCTGGCGCTGCAGGCGCTGGCCGGGTAAACGCGGGAAAGCAACGACGGCACGCACGCCGTGCGTGCCTCGGCGTCTTGCCGCCCTCCCCCTGCTCGGCTACAGCCAGCGTGCCCGTTTGAGCAGGCGGTAGAGCAGCCCGACCGAGACGACGGTGACGCCGGCGACGGCGTAGTAGCTGTAGTCGCCGGCCAGCTCGGGCATGTGCTCGAAGTTCATCCCGTACCAGCTGGCGATCAGTGTCGGCACCGCCACCAGCGCTGCCCAGCCGGCCAGCCGCTTGACCACCTCGCCTTGGCCGACGGTGACCAGCGAGAGGTTGACCGTCATTGCCGCGGTCACCATCTCGCGCAGCGTGTCGATGGCCTCGTTGACGCGCAGGGCATGGTCGAATACATCGCGGAAGTGCAGCCGCATCTCTTCGCGCACCAGCGCGGGATGCAGGTGCACGAGCTGGCCGAGGATGTCCTGCAGCGGCGCCACTGCCAGCCGCATCTTGGTCAGCTCGTACTTGAGCCGGTAAAGGCGCTGGATGGTTTCGCGGCGAAAGGTTTCGGCGAAGATCGCCTGCTCCAGCTCGTTCAGCTCGTCCTGGAACTCGCGCACGATCGGCTGCAGGTTGTCGACGACGTAGTCGAGCACGGCGTACAGCGCGTAGCTCGGTCCGAGCGACAGCAGCTCGGGATGCTGCTCGCAGCGGGCGCGCGCCGGGGCGTAGGTGAGCGAGGCGCCGTGGCGCACCGTCACCATGTAGCGCTTGCCGAGGAACACGTGCGTCTCGCCGAAACGGATGGCCCCGTCGATCAGCTGCGCGGTGTGCAGGGCGATGAACAGCGAGTCGCCGTAGGCCTCGATCTTGGGCCGCTGGTGCGCATGGTGGGCATCCTCGACGGCCAGCTCGTGCAGCCCGAATTCCTCCTGCATCTGCACCAGCAGTGGCTCATCCGGTTCGTACAGGCCGACCCAAACGAAGCCCTCCCGCTCCCGGGCGAGGAACCCGCTGATGTCCGCCACCGCCAGTTCGCGGCGGCTGCCGTCGGCCAGGTAGGCGATGCAGTTGACCACGCCGGGTGCCTGGGTCGCGCTCATGGCCGCATCTTCACCGTGCCGCCGGGGGGCC
>JBEQAM010000072.1:0-8336 GCA_041640375.1 Rehaibacterium sp.
CATCGGCTACATCATCCTGCTGCTGGGTGCACTGGCGCTGGTGCTGGTGGCGCTGCGCGCGCTGTTCCTCAAGAACGCCGGCGCGGCGATCGCGCCGATCATCGCCGCGGTCGAGCGGCCGCTGCGCGAGGGCCGGATCGACGACGCCATCGCCGGCGCCAAGCGCTTCAAGGGCTCGGCGGCGCGCGTGGTCACCGCGGCGATGCGCAACCTCGACCGCGACCGCGAGCATCTGGAGGACATCGTCTCCGAATCGATCCTGCACGAGTCCGGCCACCTCAACCGCTTCGGCAGCTTCATCACCGTGATCGCCGCGGTGGCGCCGCTGCTCGGCCTGCTCGGCACGGTGACCGGCATGATCCAGACCTTCGACGTCATCACCGAGTTCGGGACCTCCGACCCCAAGCTGCTGTCCGGCGGTATCGCGGTGGCGCTGGTGACCACCGAGCTCGGCCTGGCCGTCGCCATTCCCACCCTGCTGCTGGGCAACCTGCTCGGCGGCTGGGCGGAGCGGATCAAGGACGACATGGAGAAGGCCGCGCTCAAGGTCATCAACCTCTACCAGGACGTGAAGCTGGCGTCGCTGAAGCAGGCGGCCTGACGGAACGCACGCCATGGGCGGGACCGACAACGCCAATTGGCTGGATGCGCTCGGCGGCTACCTCGGCGCCGGCGGCATCGTGATGCCGCCGCTGCTGGTGGTCACCGCGCTGCTGTGGTTCGCGATCGGATGCCGCTGGGCGCTGCTGCGGCGCGGCAGCCGCAAGAACGTGCGGGTGCTGATCAAGCGGCACGAGGAAGGCCGCGCCGATGCGCCGAACGGGATCGTCGACGAGGCCATCGCCGTCGGCCTCGCCCTGCGCGACGCCGGCAAGCCGAACCTGCGCCGCTTCCTCGACGACGCCTTCGCCGGGTACGAGCGCGATCTCAAGCGCTGGTCCACCACCATCACCACGCTGGTGGCGATCGCCCCGCTGCTGGGTCTGCTCGGCACGGTGATGGGCATGATCGTCACCTTCGAGTCGCTCGGCGACATGACGCTGTTCTCGCAGTCCGGCGGCATCGCCGGCGGCATCGCCACCGCGCTGTTCACCACCCAGATGGGCCTGGTCGTCGCCGTCCCCGGCGTCATCGTCAAGGCCGTGCTCGACCGCCGCCAGCAGCAGATCGCGCTGGATCTGGCCCAGATCAAGGACATTCTCGCCAGCTCGCCTGGCGCGCAGGAAACCGCCGCATGATCCGCCGTCGCGAAAACAAGGCCAACGAGGCCGCCGTCGATCTCACCCCGATGATCGACATGACCTTCATCCTGCTCATCTTCTTCATGGTCAGCACGACCTTCGTGAAGGACATGAAGCTGGACATCAACCGTCCCGGCGCACAGACGCAGACCATCGCCTCGACCAAGGCGGTGCGCATCTACATCGACCGCCAGGGCGAGACCTTCCTCGATGGCGAGCCGGTGCGGGTGTGGGCGATCCAGGGCCGCGTGCGCGACCTGCTGCGCGGCATGACACAGAAGTCGGTGCTGGTGGTGGCCGATGACCAGGTGCCGTCCGGCCGGCTGGTCGAGGTGGTCGACCAGGCGCGGCTGGCTGGCGCCGAGGACGTCGGCGTCGCCACCGTCGCGGAGGCGGGCGAGGGCTGACATGCGCGCCTCCCGCGTCCACCTTGCCGGCCTGGTCGCCGCCGTCGCCGGCGTCGCGATGGTGATGGGCACCGTGCTGCTGATGAACCGGCAGGCCGCGCGCCCGGATCAGGGTGGCGGCCTGTCCGGCACCAGCATCGACGTGGTGCGGAAGGAAAAGCCGCCCGAGCCGCCGCCGGTGCGCCGACCCGAGCCGCCGAAGCGGCAGACGCGGCAGGCTCCCGCGCCGCTGATCGGGCTGGATTCGTCGCTGTCCGGCCTGAGCTTCGGCCTACCGGCCTTCGACGCCTCCGAGCTCGATCTCGGCAAGGGCCTGCTCGGCGACACCGGCGAGGTGGTGATGACCGACGACACCGTCGACCAGCCGCCGCGTCCGCTGCTGCAAACGCCCATGCAGTATCCGCCGCGCGCCAAGGCGCAGGGTGTCACCGGCTACGTGTTGTTGAGCCTGCTGATCGGCCCGACCGGCCGGGTGGAGCGCGTGAAGGTGCTGGAGGCCGAGCCGGCCGGCGTATTCGACGAGGTCGCCGTCGCCGGCGTGCAGGGCTGGAAGTTCGAGCCGGCCACCTACAAGGGCGAGAACGTGCGGGTGTGGGCCAAGCAGCGTGTCCGTTTCGACTTGTCGCGGAGCTGACGATGCGCCTGTCCGCCATCCTGCTGATCCTCCTGCTCGCCGCCCCTGCGCTGGCAAAGCGCGACGAGATCGATTACGTCGCCCTCGCCAGCCTGCTCGCCCGCGACGGCGAGTACGACCGCGCCGACGAGGCGCTCAAGCACGTCGACGCCGACACCCCCGGCATCGACCTGGTCCAGTACCACACCGTGCGCGGGCTGGTGGCACTGGAGAAGCGGCGGCTGGAGGAGGCGGCGGAGGCCTTCGCCGCGGCGATCGTCGCCGGCCAGGCCGACCCGCTGGTGCACCTGTACCGCGCGCAGGCCCTGTTCGGACTGGAGCGCTACGGCGATGCCGTCGCCGCGCTGGAGGCGGCCGGCGAGGCGGTCGATGGCCTCTCGGGCGCCTGGCTGATGCGTGCCCATGCGCAGTGGATGCTGGGCCAGCGGCAAGCGACGTTCGACACGCTGCGCGCGGCCGGCGCGCGTTTCCCGGGCAATGTGTCCTTCCTGCGTCGGCAGGTGTTCTATCTGATCGATGCCGGTCTCTACCAGGAGGCCGCGGCGCTCGGTCGCGACTATCTGGCGCGGGCCGAAGGCAAGGCCGAGGACTACGTCGCCATCGGTACCGCGCTGCGGCGCGGACGCAGTTTCGACGAAGCGCTGGGTTTCCTCGAAGCGGCGGCGCTGCGCTTCCCCGGTAACCTCGATGTCGCCAAAGCGCTGGCGCAGACCTGGGTCGAGCGTGGCGATCCGTATGCCGCGGCCGAAATCCTCGCCCGCGTCGCCGTGCGCGAGCCGGCGCTCAATGCCGAGGCCGCCGAGTTGTTCCGCCGCGCCGGCCATCCGGCCCGTGCGCTGATGCTCAACGCCCGCGTTCCGGACTCGCCGCGCAAGCTCAAGCAGCGTGTCGGCATCCTGATCGAACTGCGCCGCTACGACCAGGTCGCCGGCATGCAGGACGCGCTCTACCGCGCCGGCCTGTATGCCGATGAGGACGTGCGCTACGCCCTGGCCTACGCCCATTACCGCGCCGGCGACCACGCCGCGGCGGAGAAGCACCTGTCCGCACTCACCCGCGCCGACCTGTTCCGCAAGGCCACCGAGCTGCGCCGGTTGATGCAGGACTGTGCCGACGCGCGTTGGACCTGCGCCTGAGCGCATTCCGGCCGCTCCACCCGAAACCACGACCTCGAACCGCCGCCGATGACACCCATCAAGACCTCCCGACTGCTCGCGCCGCTGGCCCTGCTCACGCTGGGCATCCGCGCCGCCTTGGCCGCCGACCCGGCGGCGCTGTCGGTGGTGCTGTTCGACGACCGCACGCCGCTGGCCGGCGCCGAGGTGCGCATCGATGGCCAGCCGCTCGGCCGCACCAACGACGACGGCGCGCTGCGACTGAGCATCGACCCGGGCAGGCGCACGCTGACTGTGACCCGCGACGGCCGCGAAGTGCTCACGCTCGAACTCGAATTCCAGCCCCAGGAAAGCGCCGAGCTGATCGCCACGCTGTACCCGGATTCACCGCCGAGCGTGTTCATCGAGAGCTCGCACCAGGCAGGTACGGCCGCCGCCGCGCCGCAGGCAGTGGCTGGCCCGCCCGGCGTCATCGAAGGTCGCGTGATCGGCAGCGAGGACGGCCGGCCGGTGGCGGGCGCGCGCATCTTCGTCAGCGGCACGCCGTTGGACGTGGTGACCGATGCCGATGGCCGCTTCCGCATCGAAGTGGCCGCCGGCACCTACGCCTTCTCGGTGATCGCGCCGGCCTTCAGCGCACAGACCGTCGAGGGCGTGGTCGTCGATCCTGAACAGACCGTCGTCCGTGAGATCGAACTGACGCCGGCCGGTCTGGAGCTGGCCGAGTTCGTAGTGCTGGAGCCGTACATCGAAGGCTCGTTGGCCGCCTTCGTCGAGGAGCGCCGCACCTCGGCCGCGGTCACCGACATCCTTGGCGCCGAGCAGATCTCGCGTGCCGGCGACTCCGACGCCGCCGGCGCGCTCAAGCGCGTCACCGGCCTGACGCTGGTGGACGGCAAGTACGTCTACGTGCGCGGCCTCGGCGAGCGCTATTCCAGCGTGCTGCTCAACGGTGCGCAGATCCCGTCGCCCGATCCCACCCGCCGCGTGGTGCCGCTGGACCTGTTTCCCACCGAGATCCTCCAGGGCGTGGTGGTGCAGAAGACCTACTCGGCCGACATGCCGGGCGAATTCGGCGGCGGCAGCATCGCGCTGCGTACCCGCGGTTTTCCGGACAGTCCGTTCTTCAAGCTGTCCGGCAGCCTCGGCTACGCCGACGGCACCAGTTTCCGGCAAGGCTTCGGTTACGCCGGTGGCGGGCGCGACTGGACCGGCAAGGACGACGGCGGTCGTGCCCTGCCGGCGCGGCTGGATGCGCTGCGCCGCGATGGCCTGTTCCTGCGCCAGCGCACGCCTGCCAACCCCGCCGGCCTCACGCCGCAGGAATTCGAGGCGGTCGGCGAAGCGCTGGCGGCCGGCGGTTACGACATCACCGGCAAGCGCATCGGCCCGGATGGCGGTTTCGCGCTCTCCGGCGGCAGCAGCTGGAACTTCGGCCAAGCTTGGCGGGTCGGCTTTCTCGCCTCGGCGCGCTACTCGCGCAGCTTCGATACCCGCACCGAGGCGCGTCGTTTCTATACCGCCAGCAGCGATGGCCTGAACCTGCGCGACGACACCACGCTGGTCGGCACCCGCACCGAGATCGACAGCAGCGGCTTCCTCGTCGCCGGCATCGACTACGGCGACGACCACAGCCTGCGCGGCACCTCGCTGATCGTGCGGCAGACCGAGGATCTGGCACGCATCCAGTCCGGCGTGGTCGACAGTCAGCCGTTGGAAAACTACAAGCTGGCGTGGGTGGAGAACGAGCTGGTCGCGCACCAGTTGACCGGCGGGCACCGGCTGCCCTGGTTCGTCGAGCAGGCGCGCGTGGACTGGCTGTACACCCGCGCCCGCGCCAACCGCTATGCACCCAACACCCGCGAGTACCGTTTCGACGTGCGCGACGACGGCCGCTTCTTCTCGTTGAGCACGGCCAGCAACAGCCACAGCTTCGCCAACCTCGACGACGACTCCGAATCCGGCGACCTCGGTCTGGCGCTCCCGTTCGCTGCGGGAGCGCGGGTGCAGGGCGAGCTCGGGCTCAAGGCCGGCCGGCTGCAGCGCGAGCGCGATTCCTACATCCGCCGCTACCAGTTCTTCGCGCGCGGCGCATCGGTGATCCGGCCCGAGGTGCTCGGCCGGCCCACGCTGGAGGCCATCCTCAACCCCGACACGATCCGTCCTGACGGTTTCGTGGTGGCCGAGATCACCCAGCCGACCGACAATTACTTCGCCTCGCAGCGGCTGGACTATCGGGCGATCAGCCTGGACCTGAACCTCTGGGACCGGCTGCGGCTGAACTTCGGCCTGCGCGAGGAAGACAACCGGCAGGAAGTCACCACGTTTTCGGTGGTGCGCCCGAGCGACCGGCCGGTGATCGGCCTGATCGACCAGATCGACCGCCTGCCTTCCTTCGCGGCGACCTGGCAGCTCACCGGCAACCAGCAGTTGCGGCTGGGCTACAGCCGGACGCTGTCGCGACCGGATTTCCGCGAGTTGACCGCGGCGCCATTCGTCGACCCGATCCTCGACGTGCTGACCTTCGGCAACCCGGAGCTGGTCACCGCCAGCATCCGAAACTACGACCTGCGCTGGGAGTACTACTTCTCGCCGACCGAGAGCGTATCGGTCGCCGCCTTCCGCAAGGACTTCACCAACCCGATCGAAAAGCAGCTGCTGCCGGGCTCGGGCAGCATCCTGCTGACGCTCGCCAACGCCGAGGGCGCCACCAATCAGGGCGTGGAGCTGGATGCGTACAAGCACCTGGGTTTCCTTGGCCGCTGGATCGGCGATGCGCGCTGGGCGCAATGGCTGCGGCTGGATCGACTGGCCTGGGAGAACTGGTACCTCGGCGCCAACTACGCCTGGATCGATTCGGAGATCCGGCTGGATCCGGCCAGGTCCGGTTTCAACACCAACCTGGTCCGCCCGCTGGAAGGCCAGTCGCCGTACGTGGTCAACCTGCAGCTCGGCTACCAGTCCTCCGACGGCGATCGCGAGGCGACGCTGCTGTACAACGTCTCCGGCGAACGCATCGTGCAGGTCGGCGTCGACACCCAGCCGGATACCTACGAGCAGCCGTTCCACCAGCTCGACTTCACCTGGAAGCAGCGGCTCGGCGAGCATTGGGCGTTCCGCGTGCGCCTGCGCAATCTGCTCGACCCGAGGGTCGAGTTCCGCCAGGGCAACGAACGCACCCGCGAATACCGCAAGGGCCGCGAACTGGCACTGTCGCTGGAGTGGGCGCCGTTCTGACATCTGGGGGGGGTGGATGGGGACGCCGGCGGCCGCGATTCCCGCGGCCGTCGGTGTTTCAGGCGTTGCGAAACATTTCCGTCACGCGGCTGTTCGATGACTGTCATCGATGCCGCCTAACCTGCGCCGCGACCCGATCCGGTCAGGGTCGCGTACCGCATTCGCGTCGCGCCCGCCTCTCGTCCCACTCAGGAGTTCTCCATGACCCTTACCCTCCGCAAGTGCGCGATGGCGACCGCGGTGCTCGGCGCCCTCGCCGCCAGCGACGCTTCCGCCGCACTCCGCCTGAGCGACGCGCTCGAAGGCAACTGGTTCGACCCGGCCGCCGACGGTCGCGGCGTGCAGTTCGAGATCGCCCAGCAGCCCGACGGCAGCCACCTGGCCGTGACCCTGCTGTTCACCTATGACAACGCCGGCAAGCCGCTGTGGCTGATCGCCGCGCCGCGGATCGGCGAGTTCGGCTACACCGGCAGCGCCGACCTGATCAAGGTCGAGGGCGGCAACTTCGGTTCGGCGATCCCGGCCGGCAGCCTGACCAACGAGGTCGTGGGGCAGATGACCCTGACCTTCAACAGCTGCACCAGTGCCACCATCGATCTGGCCATGACGCCGGCCAGCGGCCTGCAGAGCTTCACCTGGAACCTGGTGCCGGTGACCGGTGTCGGGCAGGCGTCCTGCGTCTATCAGCGCAAGTTCGAGGGCTGCCCGAGCTTCGCCACCGCCGCGCCGGCCTACGGCGAGCGTGCCTGCATGATCTCCGGCGATTTCCTCGGCCAGGACATCACCCTGACCAACGAAACCACCTGGGTGATCGACCAGAAAGTGAACATCGGTGGCGACAATACCCAGCAGTCCATCCTGCGCATCGAGCCGGGCACCCTGCTGGTCAGCTCGGGCGACAGCTTCGACCACATCGCCGTCAACCGTGGTTCGAAGATCTATGCCGAGGGCCGCCAGTACGCGCCGATCATCCTCACCAGCCCGAAGGAGCTGCCAGGCTTCGATGGCGAGCCGGCGCCACAGGACGTCGGCGGCCTGGTGATCTCCGGCAACGCACCGGCCAACTGCAACCCCAACTGCGTGGCCGAGTGGGACAACACCAACCGCTACGGCGGCAACGACCCGATGGACAACAGCGGCATCGTCCGTTACATGCAGGTGCGCTACGCCGGCTACGTGTTCGCTCCGAACCGCGAGCTGAACTCCTTCACCCTCAACGCGGTCGGCGCCGGCACCACGCTGGAGTACCTGCAGTCGTACAAGGGCGCCGACGACGGCATCGAATTCTTCGGCGGCACCGCCAACGTCCGCTGGTTCGTGGACACCTGCGGCGGCGACGACTCGGTCGACTGGGACGAGGGCTACAGCGGCAAGATGCAGTTCGTGCTGGCTGTGCAGCAGGGCTGCGCCGGCGAGGACCACGGCTTCGAGGTGTCCAACAGCCCGACCAATTTCGACGCCAGCCCGCGCTCGCGCCCGACCATCGCCAACTTCACCATGATCGGTGGCGGCGCCGGCAGCGCCAGCAGCCGCGATGGCTTCAACATCAAGGAAGGCACCGGCGGCAACTGGTACAACGGTATCGTCGTCAACTTCAAGCGCGCCTGCATCAGCATCGAAGGCGCGGCGACGCAGGCGGCGGCCGGCCCGGCCAACGCGCTGACCGGCGTGTTGACCATCAACAACACCATCATCAACTGTG
>JBEQAM010000073.1:0-8294 GCA_041640375.1 Rehaibacterium sp.
AACCGCCCGCATGAACGCCTACCCCGCCTCCGCCCGCTTCCTCGACGCCGTCGCCACCCCCTTCGGGGAGGAAGTCCATCCCCGTCTGGCGCGGGGCCGCCGCCGCTGAGGCCGCCGCTGGGCGTTCGCGCCCACAGCCGGCGGGGGTTTTCCCCCATGGCCGCCGTTACCGCTCCCGGCTCACAGTGCTGCGTGTACTCCACCACGCACCCCCGGGAGGGGAGCCATGAAAAAGCCGCTGTGTCTTGCCATTTCCCTCGCCGTGCTCGCCCTCGCGGCGGATGCGCGGGCCGAAGCCATCCTCGACCCGGCGCTGCAGACCCGACTGAGCCAGGTCGGTCCGCACCGGGTCGTCGTCACTTTCAGCGACCGGGACCAGGTCACCCGGATCGCCGGCATCACCGACCAGTATCTGCTGCTGAGCGAGCTGCCGATGGCCGGCGCGCTGCTGACCGGTACGCAGATTCGCGAGGTCGCGCAATGGGAGGGCGTGGAGAGCATCTACCTCGACGCGCCGCTACGCTACTTCAACCACGAGGCCGGCGAGATCACCGGTGGCCACTTCGTGCACGACACGCTCGGCCTCAAGGGCCGCGGGGTCACCGTGGCCGTGCTCGATTCGGGCATCGACGCCAACCATCCGGACCTGAGCTTCGGCAGCAAGACGATCCAGAACGTCAAGCTGATCGGCGACCTCGGCCTGGCCGGCGTCGCCGCGGCGCTGGAGAACCAGCCCAACACCGACACCTCCAGCGGCCACGGCACGCACGTGGCCGGCACCGTCGCCGGCACCGGCGCCGCCTCCGCCACCGACCACCGTCGTCCGTACTACTACGACGGCATCGCTCCGGAAGCCGACCTGATCGGTCTGGGCGCCGGCGAGGCGATCAGCATCCTGTTCGCGCTGCAGGGCTTCGACTGGGTACTGGCCAACCAGCAGCGCTACGGCATCGACATCGTCACCAACTCCTGGGGCAGCTCGAACTCGGTCTACGACCCCAACAATCCGATCAACAAGGCCAGCTACGAGGCCTACCGGCGCGGCATGGTGGTGAGCTTCGCCGCCGGCAACGACGGCCCGGCCGAGAACACGCTCAACCCCTACGCGATCGTGCCGTGGGTGATCAACGTCGGCTCCGGCACCAAGGCGCGCGACCTGTCCAGCTTCTCCAGCCGCGGCATCGCGGACGATCCCTACAAGCGCATCGACGTGATCGCGCCGGGCTCGAACATCTGCTCGACCCGCGCGGTCGGCACGCCGATCGGCGCGCTCGGCCCGGTGGTCAACCTCACCTACCCGAGCTACACCCTGCATTACCACTGCATCAGCGGCACCAGCATGGCCACGCCGTTCGTCGCCGGCACCGCCGCGCTCCTGCTCGAGGCCAATCCCGAGCTGTCACCGGACCAGATCGAGCGGATCCTGGTGGAGACCGCCGATCCGATGCCCTATCCGACCCACTGGGTCGGCGGCGGCTACATCAACGTCGCCCGGGCGGTGGAAGTCGCCAAGCGCACCGTGGGCGAGCGCCAGCGCTTCCTGTCCGGCATCACCGCCTGGTCGAGCCAGGGCATCTGGAACGCGGTCGCCGACCGCGCCGCACTGATCGACCTGGACGGGCGCTGGAAGACCGTTGCCCACGCCGAGGCCAGCGACGGCAGCTACCAGGCCGCCGCGGTGACGAAGAAGGACACGCCGCGCGCGCGGCTGGCCTTCTCGGGCACCGCCTTCCAGCTGCTGTATCCGCGCAACAGCAAGGGCGGCGTGGCCGATGTCTACGTCGATGGCGTCCACCGCGGCCGGATCAGCTTCTACAACCCGACGCCCGACTTCGAGCGCTTCGCCGTGAACGGCATGAGCAAGGGCCTGCACCGCATCGAGTTGCGCGGCATCCAGGGCCAGGTCTATTTCGACGGCGTGCTCACCGACGGGCCGTTGTTCCCAAGCGACACCGTGCTCGTCGAGGAGACCGAGACCTTCACCGGAACGATGGGTCCGTCGGTCGAGAACCTGCAGATCGACGAGTACACGATCGAAGTCGGCAGCGACACGACGACGATCCGCGCCGAGCTGCGCTGGGGCGGCGGCATCGACCTGGACCTGTACCTGCTCGACCCGGAGGGCAACCAGGTCGCCTCGGCGGCGACGCTGGCCAACCCCGAGGTGCTGGAGTTCGCGGTCAAGATCCCGGGCACCTACACCTACCAGGTCACCGGCTACGCCACCGTGGTGGCCGACTACTCGCTGACCAGCACCCAGGTACGGGCCGTCAGCGGGCAGTGAGCCGCGTGGCGGCCGCATGGGTGGGCGCCCGCGAGCCCCCGGCAGGACGCCGGGGGCTCGTCCGCTGCGGGCGTGGCCATGGCCCTTGCCGCGCGTGAACGATGCACACCCTCAGCGCAGTACCGCCGGCAGATCCTTCTCGATCTTCTCGGGCGTGTCGGTCGGCGCGTACCGCTTCACTACCCGTCCGTCGCGACCGACCAGGAACTTGGTGAAGTTCCACTTGATCGCCTCGCTGCCCAGCAGACCGGGCCGCTCCCGTTTCAGCCAGCGCCAGAGCGGGTGCGCGTTGTCGCCATTGACCTCGATCTTGGCGAACAGCGGAAAGCTCACGTCGTAGGTGAGCGAACAAAAACTGCGGATCTGCGCCTCGTCGCCCGGCTCTTGGTGGCCGAACTGGTCGCAGGGAAAGCCGAGCACCACCAGTCCCTGCTCGCGGTACTTGCGCCACAGCGCCTCCAGCCCGGCGTACTGCGGCGTGAAGCCGCACTGAGAGGCCACGTTCACGATCAGCAGGGCCTTGCCCTCGAACTCCCTCAGCGAGCGCTCCTGGCCGTCGATGTCGGTGGCTGAAAAGTCGTAGGCGCTGGGCATGGCACGGGCTCCGGGCAGGCTCGCCGCAGCTTACCAGCCCCGCCGGCCCGGCGATGACCTGCATCGTCCGCCCCCTGCGTTGCCCCCATGCGGATGCCCGATGCACAGGGGGCGGGTGGCCTGCACACAACCCCAACCCACGGGAGGACGAGAAATGAAGACGATCAAGGCGATACGGGCGCGCTGCGGCAGCCTGTGGCTGGCACTGGTGCTGCTGGCCGCCTGGCTTCCGCTGCTCGCGCAGGAGGGCGAGCGCGGACCGCTCACCGACACCTGGATCCTGTGGACCCGCGACGGCCACCAGACCCAGATCGAGGCGGCGCTCCGGGCCCATGCCGCCTGGCGCAAGCAGGCCGGCGAACCCAGAACCTGGGAGATCTACCAACCCGTGATCGGGGCGGATCTCGGCCACTACGTGATCCGCAGCGAGGGGCATCACTGGAAGGACTTCGACGCTGCCGCCGCATGGGCGCAGAGCAGCCGCGCCGACGAGGTCTATTTCCGCGACGTCGGTCCGCACGTGGCGCGCGTCGAGCACTATGTGGTCATGGACGACGTCGCGCATTCGCGCTGGATCGAACGCGACGACTACCGCTACTTCGGCGTGACCCGCTTTGCGCCGCGGCCGGGCACGCGCCCCCAGGTGCTGGAGGCGATGGGGCGCATCCACAAGGCGCTCGCCGACGGCGGCTGGCCGCGCGGCTACGCGATCCTGTGGACGATGGGCGGCGCCGGCGGCTTCACGGTGGTCGAGGGATTCGCCAGCTACGCGGAAATGGCAGAGCCCGAGCCCGATTTCGTGCAGACGCTCGGCAAGGCGCTCGGCGAACAGGCCGCCGCCGACACGCTCAGGCAGTTCGCCAGCGCGATGGAGCGGATCGATTACACGGTCTACGTGCACCGTCCCGACCTGTCGACGCCGCGCTGAGCGCGGTTCGCACCCTCGCCGCGACGGGCGGCGGCGCACCTGCCGGCGGCAGCGGCGAGACCGCCCGCCGCCGGCACGGCACGGCTCAATGCCGCGCCAAGTGCACGATGCGCGGATCGACCAAGCGTTCGAAATCGCGGTAGCGCATCCGGACCAGTTCGCTGTGGGTACCGGCGTTGAAGGCGATCTCCTCGTCCTCGGCCAACGTGTCGGACACGAACACGTCCAGCCCGTAGAGATTGCCGAACGGCGGCATCGCGCCGAGCTCGCACTCCGGGAAGCGGTCCTTGAACTCCCATTCGCTGGCCAGCGCCACCTCGTCGGCGCCGGTCGCCTCGCGCAGGCGTCCCAGATGCACGCGCTCGGAAGCGGGCACCACGACCATGGCCAGGCGGCCGTCGAGCTTGACCATCACGGTCTTGGCCATTTCCTTGCCCGGGATGTGCGCGCTGGCCGCGACTTCCTGCGCGGTGTAGGCGAGCGGATGCGCAATGGTCTGGTACTTGACCTGATTCGCGCGTAGGTACTCTTCGAGTCTCTGCAGCCACATGGCCGTAGCCTCCGGTGGGGGGAGCCGTACGCGCCGTGCGGTGGCGGTGGTGGGGCCGGGCACTCGCTGCGCGCCGGCATCCGTGTCGATGGAATGTCCCGCCGCGGCATGGCGCCACGGCATCGGGAAGTCTACTCCCGATGCGCTGGACTGGCATCTGCCGCCGCAGACCCGATGTGACCACGGCAGCAGTTTCGCCGCCGCGGCAGGGAGCACGCGGCCGAGCCGGGTATGATCGGCAAGCGCCATGGCCCGGCCTGCGTCCTGGAGCCGCCGGGCCTTTCGGCACGGGCGCGTCCATGCGCCATGCCGGCACCCTCTGCGATCCCCCTGACACCGGGAGCCCACCGATGACAAGACTGCTGTTCGCCTGTCTGCTGCTGCTTTCCAGCGTCCTCGCCACGGCGCAGGACAAGCGGCCGATGACCCACGAGGACCTGTGGCTGATGCCGCGCGTGGCCGCCCCGGTGGTCAGTCCGGACGGCAAATGGGTCGTGTTCACCGTCACCGAGCCGGCCTACGAGCCTGCCGAGCAGGTGGTCGACCTGTGGCTGGCACCGACCGACGGCAGCGCACCACCGCACCGCATCACCGCCAGCAAGGCGCCGGAATCGGGACCGGCCTGGAGTCCGGACGGCCAGCGCCTGGCCTTCTCCGCCCAGCGCGACGGCGACAGCGCGCCGCAGATCTACATCCTCGACCTCGCCCGCGGCGGCGAGGCCCTGCGCGCCACCTCGATCAGTACCGGCGCGCGCCTGCCGCAGTTCTCCCCGGACGGCCAGCGCATCCTGTTCACCAGCAACCTCTACCCGGAGGCGGCCAGCGACGCCGACAGCAAGCGCATCGCCGAGGAACGCAAGGCGCGCAAATACAGCGCGCGCACCTACACCGGCTTCCCGATCCGCAACTGGGACCGCTGGCTGGACGAGCGCCAGCCGCGCCTGTTCGTGCAGACCATCGGCCGCGACGACGCCCGCGACCTGCTCGGCGGCACCGCGCTGATCCGCTCGCCCGGCTACGGTGGTCGCAGCACCAACAGCGGCGAGGAGCTCGACGCGGTATGGGCGCCGGACGGTCGCTCGATCGTGTTCGTCGCCAGCACCAACCGCCACAACGCCGCTTTCGCCTTCACCCACACCGACCTGTGGCAGGTGCCGGTCGATGGCGGCGAGCCGCGCCGTCTGACTGGCGCGGCCGACGCCCCCGAGGCCGAAGGCCCCGGCTACACCCAGCCGCGCTTCAGCCCGGACGGTCGCACCCTGTATGCGCTGATGTCGCCACACACCGGCAAGGTCTACAACGCCACCCGTCTGGCCGCCCTGGCCTGGCCCAGCCTGCGCCCGCAGCCGACCATCGAACTGCCGGAGGGCCGCTCGGTCAGCACCTACGCGATCTCGGCCGACAGCCGCACCATCTACATCACCGCCGAGGACGCCGGCCACGAGAAGCTCTACCGCGCCGTCGCCGGCCGCGCCGGCGCCGAGCTGGCCTTCGACATGGAGCGCGGCCTGTACACCGGCATCAGCAGCTCGCAGCGCGGCGCGACCGTGCTGGTCGGCCTTTACGAGAGCGCCACCGAGCCGCCGGAAGTGGTGCGCATCGACCCCGCCCGCCGGACCCACCACCGCCTGAGCGGCTTCGGCGTCGAGCGCGCCGCCGCGCTGGACATGGCGCCGGTCGAACACTTCTGGTTCACCAGCGAACGCGGCGCGCGCATCCACAACATGCTGGTGCGGCCGGCCGGCTTCGACCCGAACAGGCGCTACCCGCTGTTCGTGGTGATACACGGCGGCCCCCACACCATGTGGCGCGACCAGTTCGTGCTGCGCTGGAACTACCACCTGCTGGCCGGCAGCGACTACGTGGTGCTGCTGACCAACTACACCGGTTCGACCGGCTTCAGCGAGGCCTTCGCCCAAGGCATCCAGGGCGACCCGCTCAAGGGGCCGGCCGACGAGATCAACCAGGCCGCCGATGTCGCCATCGCGCGCTACGCCTTCATCGACGGCGCGCGCCAGTGCGCCGGCGGTGCCAGCTACGGCGGCCACCTCGCCAACTGGCTGCAGGCCACCACCGACCGCTACCGCTGCCTGGTCAGCCACGCCGGCCTGGTCAACCTCAAGTCGCAATGGGGTACCAGCGACATCGCCTACTCGCGCGAGGTCAGTCAGGGCGGCCCGCACTGGGAGGACATCCCGCTGTGGCAGGAACAGAACCCGATCCGCTACGCGGCCAACTTCAAGACGCCGGTACTGGTGACCTTCGGTGAGAATGATTTCCGCGTGCCGATCAACAACGGCCTGGAGTACTGGGTGGCGCTGCAGCGGCAGCGCGTCGAGAGTCGTCTGGTGGTTTACCCGGACGAGAACCACTGGATCCTCAAGGGCGAGAACAGCCGTCATTTCTACCGCGAAGTGAGCGACTGGCTGGGCCGTTGGCTGGGCGAGGCACAGGCCGCGCCCTAGCGGCCTGTCGCACGACGCGCATCCAGTGCGTTTTTCAAGCCGCGCGTCCGGCGCATGTCCGGGCGCGCTCGGCCGCTTCGCGGATCGGTCGCCTGCATGATCGATCTGCGTTGCGGGCCAGCCCCAGCACGCCCGGCAGGTGCGGCACCGACATGGCATCTTGTGCTTCCCCGTCCGTCCGATCGCCGCCGATGCAGATCTGGGTCGATGCCGACGCCTGTCCCAATGCCGTCAAGGACATCCTGTTCCGCGCCGCCGAGCGCGCACAGATCTTGGTGACCCTGGTCGCCAACCGGTGGCTGCGCACCCCGCCTTCGCGCTTCATCCGCACCGTGCAGGTGCCGGCCGGGCTGGACGTGGCCGACAACCAGATCGTCCAATGCGCCGCGCCCGGCGACCTGGTGGTGACCGCCGACATCCCGCTGGCGGCCGCCGTGATCGACCAGGGCGCGCTGGCGCTGAACCCGCGCGGCGAGCTCTACACCCGCGACTCCATCGCCCAGCGGCTGTCGATGCGCAACTTCATGGACGAACTGCGCGGGGCCGGCATCGACACCGGCGGCCCGTCCGCCCTGCATCCGCGCGACCGGCAGGCCTTCGCCAACGCCCTCGACCGCTGGCTGAGGCAACGCCCGCGCGCGTAGGCGCCGTTGCGGCGCTACTCGTCCGCGCGCATCGCCGACGCACGGCCCGGCGCCGGCAGCCGCCGCCCGACTTGCCAATGGACCAGCCAGGCCAGCGCGACCGTCGCCGCCACCACGGACGGACTCGCCGCGCTGAGCAACCGCACTGGCCAGGCCATCGCCCACAGCATGTTGACGAATGACTCGACGCTGAAACCGAGCAGCCAGCGCAGCAAGGCCTGCAACACCAGACCACCGCCCAGTTCGAACTCGGCCACCTCGCGCAGGAACATCCGTACTTCCAGCTGCACGAAGGTCGCCAGCGCCATCATTCCGTAGAAGCCGGCCGAAGGGTCCTTGACCCAGCGTTCCAGAAAGGCATCGGCGCGCTGGCCGAGCGCCGACGGCGGCAGCAGGCTCAGCGCGATCACCCCGGCATGCACGGTCAGAAACAGGCCGAGCTGGAGCAGGGGCAGGCCTCAGGCCGGCCGCATCGGCAGCCCGACCGCGGCCAGCGCCAGCCCGGTGCCGGCCAGCCAGGCCAGCATCGGCCGATGCTGCCGCAACAGGCGCCCGTCGTCGCCGCTCGCCGTCTGCGCGCCGCCGTCGAGCCGCGACCCGACGATCCGCCTGCGTGTCCGATCCCCCATCCGCTGTCCCCGTGTCCGAACCGGTACGGCGGAAACGCATTGCGCCGGCATTCCGGCCACAGGCGATTCAGCCGCGTGTTTACTTGCTGAATCCTCGCCGATCCACACCCGCGCGGTACAGACTCCGTTTGGAAATCCACGGGCAGCATGCGCGCTCCCTCCCCGCTACCGGAACCATCCTCCATGCTTTCCCGCGCCAC